>JAKPSO010000351.1 GCA_029571495.1 Pseudomonadota bacterium | reverse complement strand
GGCGATGCTGCGCCGGATCGATGTCCCACCAACCTTGGTGGTGCCGCTCGAAGTGCAGGCCACTCGGCGTGATGATGCCGAAAAAGCCTTGCAGCGGTGCGAAACTCACACTCGCGGCGCCCACGCGCGTCAGGCCCGGCGACTCGCGGCGTTGCAGGTTTTCTTCGTATTTCGACGGTAGGCCGTACGGTCGCGCCGCGACCGGTTGGCCGAGGCCTTTGCTGTGCGCGGGCAAATTGAGGATCGCTGGATCGCCCTCACCGACGTCGCTTGCGAACGCCTTTGGCATCGCGAGCGCGCCCGCGGCTCCGCCCGCAGCAAGAAACGCCTTGCGCAGAAAGCTCCGACGGTCGTCGCGCGACAAGTCCATTGCGTCGCGAGTGAGGAAGAACTCGGGCGCTTTTTGCAGGCGGCCGAGACGTGTGGAAAGTTTGTCGCTCATCGTGGGTCCGCGGTTTGAAGGTTTGCGGCAAACGCCGAATACGTCGGCGCAGCAGCGTCGGCGTGCTCAGGGGTCATAAATTCGTTGGCACCGCGTTTCAACGCCTCGAGATCGGCAGCTTCCATTTCGCGCGAGACAAGGCTCACGCACGCCGTACGGCAGATTTCAGTGAGTGTGCGGTCGCTAATCGTGTAGAGCGCTTGGGCTCCTGCTTTGCGACGCGAAGCCACGCCCGCGAGGTGCAAGTTCGCGAGGTGCCGCGAGACAGTGCTTTGAGACAAACCGGTGGCGGTCACGACGTCATTCACACTCGTTTCAGTGTGGCAAATCGCGTGAATGACCTTGAGGCGTGACGAGTCCGACAGCAGCGAAAAGTAGCGCGCCACCTTGTCGAACACGGGACTGAGTTCTTCCAATTTGTTGCTCCTCCTTACGAGGAACTAATTATGCGCATACGCGCATATTTGCAAATACGGGTTTTCCCTAGTTTTTGCTGGTTTATTGTTTGCCGACTCTTTGCGTCTGCGATCCGGCAACGGAGAGGCAACGGCGCCGTGGGAGCGGCGGAAGCCGCGATTCCGTCGACCAAGGGAAGCGAGCTACAAGAGGGATCGCGGCTTCCGCCGCTTCTACAGAAAATGTGCCGGCCGCTAGCAACTTTTCAGCTATAACGACCAACTGGCGGCGATTGAGGGCATATTTTTCTTCAAGTCGACTAAAGAAATGGCAATAAAAAAAGCACCGCCATGCGGTGCTTTGTGGCCGTTTTCAGCGAAAAGCTGTTACGGGTACTTGATGCTGCACCCATACGGCGCGGAGGTCGCCGTCGCGACGGGACGGCCCGCGAGCGCATCGTCGAGCGCCGCACGCACGTAGTTTTTTGCGATCTTCACATCAGCTGGATTCGCGCTGCGTTTGTCGTCGATTCCGCCCGCGTAGACGAGCTTTCCGGTCGGATCGATCAAGTACATGTGTGGCGTCGTTTTCGCGCCGTACGCCATGCCGACCTTGCCCGTTTCGTCCATCAAAATGTCCGCAGCGGCACCCTTCCACTCACCGTTCATCTTCGCCACGAGCTTGGCGGGCGCGAGGTAATCCTGATGCTTCGGCTCGGTGCTGTTGATCGAGAGCCACACCACGCCCTTGGCCTTCGCGTCGCGTTGAATCGACTGCATGTTGTCCGAGACGTAATGCTTCTGCACAAACGGGCAACCGGGGTTAATCCATTCGAGCACGACATGCTTGCCCTTGTAGTCGGCGAGGCTCACAGCCTTACCGCTCACATCGGTGAGAGTGAAATCCGGCGCCGGTTGGCCCACAGTGACGGCGTTCGCAGCGAGCGCGGCTGTGGCGAAAACGAGAGCGGTGAGTTTGCGGATCATATGGACTCCAGAAGCAAAAAAAGAACAAACCAGTAGGAGCGGCGGAAGCCGCGATTCCCGGTCAATCGCAGCGCCATTCGCGGCTTCCGCCGCTCCTACAAACACTCGTTTTATGGAAGCGCGTTAAGCGCCTCACGCACGATACCCGTTGTCAAAATTTCTGGCAAGAGTTGCGGCGCTTTGCCCGGCGCGTGAAGCACATACACCGGCACGCCGGATCGGTTCATCGCGGCAAGCGCCTTCGTGATGCGCTCGTCGCGGTTGGTCCAATCGGCGCGCATCAAGGTCACCTTTTTCGCGGCGAACAATTGCTCGATTTCGCTACGCGTCAACACCGTGCGCTTATTCACCTGACAGCTCACGCACCACGCCGCCGTGAAGTCCACGAACACCGGCTTGCCGTCAGCAACGAGCTTGTCGAGCGCCGCAGCATCCCATGGCTGCCACGTCACCGCGCCAGACTTGATCGGCCCCGACGCAGTCTGCGAAGTGTCCGCACTCGGCCACGCCAAAGCTGCGGCCGCTACCACTGCCGCTGCGCCGAGCCAGCGCACGCCTGCTTTTTGTGAACCGATCAGCCACGCCCCGAAGGCCAAGCCCACCAAGCCAAGCAGCACTATCGCCGCGCCGTCCACACCGGCTTGCATCGCGAGCACCCACACCAGCCACACCACCGTCGCGAACATCGGAAACGCGAGCAACTGCTTAAACGTCACCATCCATTGCCCCGGTCGCGGCAACTTGTCCAACCACCTCGGGAACCACGCCAAGAGCACATAGGGCAGCGCCATGCCCAGGCCCAACGCTGCGAACACCAAGAGCGCTGCCGCCGCGCTCTGCGTCAACGCGAAACCCAGCGCGGCCCCCATGAACGGCGCCGTGCACGGACTCGCTGCGATCACCGCCAAGACACCTGAGAAAAACGCGTCAACGCCTGGATGCTTTGCCTGCATCGACAAGAGCGACGAAGGTGCAAGCTGCCCCACCTCAAACGCACCCATCAAGTTCAAACCGATCAGGAAGAAGATGATCGCCAACACCCACACCACGCCGGGATTTTGCAACTGGAAGCCCCAGCCAATCGCGCTCCCCGCGCCCTTGAGCGCGAGTAACACACCTGCGAGCGCGAGGAACGACAGCACCACGCCCACCGCATAGAAGATGCCATGCTGACGCATTGCGCTGCGCTTCACCTGCTCGTGATCTGCCGCTGCGGCGGTTGCATCCGCGTTATGCGCACCATTGCGCAGCCAACGCGAGCGGCCGCGGCCGCGTGGCCGATCCATGTCGCTTATAGGCGCCGGCACGGCACCGCCATGCTTCGCGAAGCTCAATATCTTTAGCGACAACACGGGAAACACGCAGGGCATCAGATTCAAAATCATGCCGCCGAAGAATGCGAGCAGCAAGGCAGAGAGCAAAGTGAGATTGCTCTCGCCGCCAGTGGGGAGCACGGCGGCGGCAGATTTCGACGCGCCGCCAACGCCCGCATCAGCGAGCAAGCTCGCCCCCGCGGGCACGGCTGCGCTCGCACCAGCGGGCGATGTGGTGACCGTGAGCACGCCTGTCTTTGCGCCGCCATCCAAAGACTCCGGTGCAGAAATGACGAGTGGGAACGACGGGGGAACCTTCGCGCCATCGACCAATTTCAACGCAGCGGCATAGCCGGTGGCCGTGCGATACACCTTCTGCACCGATGGATCGGTGATCTGCTCTGGCTCTGGGAATACATCGAACTTTGAAAGCGCTACAGCACCCGCCGCCGGAGCTATCTCAATCAATAGGTCACGTCCTGCCACCGCCGCCGACGCCGTCCAGCCGTTGAGCGCTTTCGGCACAAGCGCGTCAGCGGCAGCAAAGACTGGCTGGCTCGAAGACGTCTCTTGCATCGGCACAATGGGGCGCGCAATCACGGGCAATGTGATTGACACTTCTCCGTCTTCTGGAATGCACACGTCTTTGCAGACGAGCCATTCTGCTTTGCCCTTGAGCGTCACTTTTTCGCCGGAGGCCGCGTCGCCCGGCACTTTCAATGTCGCAACCAGCAGCACATTCCCGTCGTAACCGAAATTCACAATCGGCCCTGTGTAGATACGCTGCGGTGCAGGCCACGCAAATTCGGACACCGAAAAGCCTTTCGGGAGCACCCACGTCACCTTCGTCGGATAACCAGAATCGCCGGGGTTTTTCCAATACGTATGCCAGTGCGGCTGATGCTTGATTGAGAGGCCAATGCGGGCACTTTGACCTGCGACGAGCGCGGTTTGCGCTGCGACCAGCTCGACTTCGACGTGCTCGGTCTTGATCGGTGCCGCCGTGGCGAGCGCCCAACCAAACACTGCCACCATAAGCGTGGTCACACTAATGACGGCGGGAATCCGACATCGAATACGATCGAAGATCAAAGCGAGAGCAGAAAACGTCATAGTGAATTCAATTCGGTCGCGCACCCCGCATCGGCGGGAGTGACAGCAGGGTTGGCGGTGCCCAGTGGCACGTAGGCGCGGATAGCGCCCCCGGTTCAGTGCCGAGGGGGACGCCGAACCTTACAATTCAAAGGTTTAGAACCGATTTTAGAGCGCGCATTGTTTGCAGCGTGTTGCAGTCTATTGCTAGGACGTTAAGTCCACGTGAAAGTTGCACGCGACGAGCGCCAGCCCCAATTCAGCCAAGTACGCCAAGGTCCCCTATGTCCTCCATGGAATCCACCTACAACCACAAAGCGGTCGAAGCCGCTGCACAGAGCCTTTGGGCCGCCACCGACGCCTACAAAGCCGTGGAAAACGACCCGCGTTTCCCGAAAGGCAAGTACTACGCCTGCTCGATGCTGCCGTATCCGTCGGGCAAGCTGCACATGGGGCATGTCCGAAACTACACGATCAACGACATGCTCGTGCGCTACCTCCGGATGCAGGGCCACAACGTGCTGATGCCGATGGGGTGGGACGCGTTTGGGCTGCCCGCTGAAAACGCCGCGATGAAAGGCAAGGTCGCCCCAGCGGCGTGGACCTACGAAAACATTCGCGTGATGAAGTCGCAGTGCAACGCGCTGGGCCTCGCGATCGACTGGTCGCGCGAACTCACGACGTGCGACCCCTCGTATTACCGCTGGAACCAATGGTTCTTCTTAAAGATGTTGGAGAGCGGCGTCGCGTATCGAAAAACGCAGATTGTGAACTGGGACCCCGTAGATCAAACCGTGCTCGCCAATGAGCAAGTCATCGATGGTCGCGGTTGGCGCTCTGGCGCGCTCGTTGAAAAGCGCGAGATCCCCGGCTACTACATGAACATCACGAAGTACGCAGAAGAATTGCTCGATGCGACGCTTCATAAGTTGCCGGGTTGGTCGGATCGGTTGCGCACGATTCAGGAAAACTGGATCGGAAAATCCGAAGGCGTGCGTTTCGCCTTCCCGCACGACATCAAAGACGCCAGTGGCAAGCCGATTCAAGACGGCAAGATGTACGTGTTCACCACGCGCGCCGACACCATCATGGGCGTCACCTTCGTCGCGGTCGCACCGGAGCATCCGCTCGCGGTGCGCGCCGGTGAGTTGGACCCCGCGCTTGCACCGAAGATTGAAGCGCTGAAGCTTGGTGGAACGACCGAGGCCGAACTCGCCGTCAAGGAAAAGGAAGGTGTTGCGACGGGACTGTTCGTCACGCATCCGCTCACGGGCGAACGCGTAGAGATTTGGGTCGGTAACTACGTGCTCATCACTTACGGTGACGGCGCGGTCATGGGTGTGCCTGCGCATGATGAGCGCGACTTTGCATTTGCGAAGAAGTACCAACTTCCCATCCAGCAAGTCGTTGCGTACGGCGCATCGGCTTACAACACCGACGCGTGGCAGGAGTGGTACGGCATCAAAGGCGAAGGCGTCGCGATTAACAGCGGCAAATACGATGGTCTCAAATTCGCCGCATGCGTCGATGCAGTTGCGAATGAGCTCGTCGCCAAAGGCCTCGGCGAAAAGAAAACCACGTTCCGTCTCCGCGACTGGGGCATCTCGCGCCAGCGATATTGGGGCACGCCGATTCCGGTCATTCACTGCGACGACTGTGGTGCCGTGCCGGTGCCGGAGAAGGACTTGCCGGTCGTGTTGCCCGAGCACCATATTCCGGACGGCAGCGGCAATCCGCTCGCCAAAGACGAAGCGTTCTTGAAGTGTTCGTGCCCGAAGTGCGGCAAACCCGCGCGTCGCGAAACCGACACGATGGATACCTTCGTCGATTCGGCCTGGTACTACATGCGCTACGCCTCGCCTGATGCACAGATCAACGGCCAAGCGTCGATGGTAGACGCGCGCAACGATTACTGGATGCCGATGGATCAGTACATCGGCGGCATCGAGCACGCGGTGTTGCATCTCCTCTACGCCCGCTTCTGGACGAAGGCGATGCGTGACATGGGTCTGCTGAAGTTTGATGAACCGTTCAAACGCATGACCAACCACGGAATGCTTTTGAATCACATCTTCTTCAAGCCGACCGACAGAGGCACAAAGGATTACATCCCGCCGACGGAGGTCCACAACACGTTCGACGAGAAAGGCCACATCAACGGCGGCACACTCGCCGACGGTTCCGTCGTGCAATACGGCGGCATCGGCAAGATGGGCAAGAGCGAAAGAAACGGGGTCGACCCGCAAGACCTGATCGACAAATACGGCGCTGACACAGCGCGCCTCTACGTCATGTTCGTCGGTGGGCCGGAAGACCCGGCCGTGTGGTCGGACAACGCCGTTGAAGGCGCGATGCGCTTCCTGCGCCGGGTATGGACGTACTGCGCCGATCGCGTGACAGAAATCGCAGCAGCGGGCAATGTCGACGCAAGCTCACTTTCCACCGAACTGAAAGCGACGCGTTTTGAGCTTCACAACACATTGAAGCAGTCGAACTTCGACTACGAACGTCAGCAATACAACACCGTCGTATCGGCCGCGATGAAGATGCTCAATGCGCTCGAAGCAGTGAAGCCCGGTGTGTGTCCGTCGCTCTCGCGCGAAGGCGCGTCAATTTTGTTGCGCACGCTCTATCCCGTCGCTCCGCACATCACGAGCAAGCTCTGGATTGACCTCGGATTCGCGGCAACCTCGGGTTCGATTTTGGACGCGTCGTGGCCACAACCAGACGCTGCCGCGCTGGTGCAAGACGAAATCAAACTCGTGTTGCAAGTAAACGGCAAGACGCGTGGTGAGGTGGTTGTTGCATCGAGCGCTGACAAGGCGACGATTGAA
>JAKPSO010000349.1 GCA_029571495.1 Pseudomonadota bacterium | reverse complement strand
GCTTTCGTGCGGTGGTGGGCGACGCGCTCTTTACCAAAGCGCGGTTGATCAAAGACTTGGGAAACGGTGCGGCGCACAGCACGCGCGCCGTTCCAACCGCCGACGCGGTGACGGCTACGCGCGAGCTTTTTCACGTCTGTTACTGGATCGCGCGCACCTATGGGCGGCGTTCGCGCCCGGAGCCGGGGTTGCGCTTCGCGCCGGAAGTGTTGGCTCGTGCGGCAGAGCCTGCCGATGCCTCCCGCGCGAGGCCGCAAACGGTCGATCAACTGCAAAAGCTTGAAGCCGAACTTCACGCAAGGGACGAAAAGCTCTCCGCACTCTTGAACGACAAGGCAGCGCTCAATGACGAGCTCGCTAAGTTGCGCACCGAATTTGCAGCGGCGAAAAAAGCGAATTCGACACAGCCCGACACGCACGATTACTCAGAGGCTGAAACGCGTGACGCTTTTATCGACCTGCTGCTGAAAGAGGCGGGTTGGAACCTCGATCCGGCGCGGAACTTTGAAGTTGAAGTGTCCGGGATGCCGAACAACGAAGGCAAAGGTTTTGTCGATTACGTGCTCTGGGGCGACGACGGCAAACCGTTGGCGCTTGCTGAGGCGAAGCGCACCCGCAAAGACGCGCGAGTTGGGCAACAACAGGCGAAGCTTTACGCGGATTGTTTAGAGCAAAAATACGGGCAGCGGCCAGTAATTTTCTACACGAACGGCTACGAGCATTGGCTGTGGGATGATGTGAATTATCCGCCGCGCGCGGTGCAGGGCTTCTTCAAAAAAGACGAGTTGCAATTGATGATTCAGCGGCGTAGCAGCCGCAAGAAATTGTCAGAGGCCGTGATAAGCGCCGAGATCGCTGAGCGCTATTACCAAACGCGCGCGATTCGACGGATTGGCGAGACATTCGAGGTGGATCTCCAGCGCAAGGCGCTGGTGGTGATGGCGACGGGCGCGGGGAAGACGCGCACGGTGATTGCAGTGGCGGATTTGCTGCTGCGCTGCAATTGGGCGAAGCGCGTGCTGTTTCTCGCGGATCGCGTGGCGTTGGTGAATCAGGCGGTGAAGGCGTTCAAGCTGCATTTGCCAGATTCATCGCCAGTGAATTTGGTGACCGAGAAAAACACCGAAGGCCGCGTGTACGTGTCGACCTATCCCACGATGATGGGCTTGATCGACGCTGCGAACGATGGGCAACGGCGCTTTGGCGTGGGGCATTTTGACCTCATCATCATCGATGAGGCGCATCGTTCGGTATATCAAAAGTACGGCGCGATTTTTAAGTATTTTGATTCGCTGCTCGTCGGGCTCACTGCCACGCCGAAAGAAGAAATCGATCACAACACGTACGGGTTGTTCGACTTAGAAAACGGCGTGCCGACCGATGCGTATGCCTTGGGTGATGCGGTGAATGATGGTTACTTGGTGCCGCTGAAGGCGGTGTCGGTGCCGCTGAAATTTCAGCGTGAGGGGATTAAATACAAAGATCTGTCCGAAGCGGAACAAGAGCAATGGGACGCTTTGGAATGGGGCGAAGATGGGGCTGCACCGCCACCGGAAGAAGTAGACGCCGCTGCGCTGAATAAGTGGTTGTTCAACACCGATACGGTGGACAAGGTGCTGGCGCATTTGATGACGCGCGGCCAAAAAGTGGCGGGCGGTGATCGTTTGGGCAAGACGATTGTGTTCGCGAAAAGTAATGCGCACGCGAACTTTATTGAGGAACGGTTTAACGCAAATTACCCGCACCATGCGGGGCATTTCGCGCGCGTGGTGACGTACGAAACGAAGTACGCGCAGAAGCTGATAGACGAATTTTCGGCGAAGGACAAAGTACCGCATATTGTGATTTCCGTAGACATGCTCGACACGGGCATCGATGTACCGGAAGTGGTGAATCTCGTTTTCTTCAAGGCCGTGCGTTCGAAAACAAAGTTTTGGCAGATGGTCGGGCGCGGAACACGGTTGTGCTCCGACCTCTTCGCGCCGGGCGAACACAAGGCGTTTTTCTATGTGTTCGACTATTGCCAAAACCTTGAATATTTCAGCCAAAACCCGGACAGCGTGGATGGCTACGCGAGCGAGCCACTAGGCAAACGATTGTTCAAGACGCGACTTGACGTCGTCGCCGAACTGGATGCGGTCTTGGCTGACGGCACGCGCGCGGCGCAGCCTGACGCGGCGTATGGCGATTTGCGATTTACTGAATCCATCTTTCGAGGCGAATTGGCAGGCGGGTTACACGGGATCGTTGCGGCGATGAAGCTCGACAATTTCGTGGTGCGGACCCAGCGTAAGTCCGTAGAAAAATTCGCGAAATCGAGCGCTTGGGACAGCCTGCGCCCCGAGGATTTTGAGGAGCTTGCGCTGAACGTTTCGGGCTTGCCATCGGAACTGGTCGACGACGACGAAGACGCAAAGCGGTTTGATTTGTTGGTGCTGCGCACGCAGCTAGCGATCTTGCAGGCGAGACCGGATTTGTCGAGTCTGCGCGAGAAGATGCAGGCGATCGCGCGTGCGCTCGAAGACCAAGACGCCATTCCGGCGATCAAAGCGCAGATGGCGTTGATTCAGGAAGTTGCGGGCGAGCAATGGTGGCAAGACGTCACGATCGGCATGTTGGAAAACGCACGTAAACGCTTGCGTGCGTTGATCAAACTGATCGAGAAAGCGAAGAAAAACGTCGTATACACGGACATTGAAGACGAACTTGGCGAAGACGTTGCGATTGATCTTCCGCAAGCGGGCGGCGGCATGGATATGTCGCGGTTCAAACTCAAAGCGCGCGCGTTTTTGCGTGAGCACGAGGACCATATTTCGTTGCAAAGACTTCGCCGCAATCAACCGCTCACAGCGTCGGATCTAACAGAGTTAGAGCGCATGTTGTTGGCCGCCGGTGGGACAAAGGCGCTTATTGATGAAGCGACCCAAGAGAGTCAAGGGCTTGGCATCTTCATTCGCTCGTTAGTCGGGCTAGACCGTGAGACGGCGACACAAGCGTTCAGCCAGTTCATCACTGGCACCACGGCTACGCCAAGCCAAATCGAGTTCGTGGGACTAATCGTGCAACATCTCACTGAAAACGGGGTGATGGAGGTCGCACGTCTTTACGAATCGCCGTTTACAGACATCAGCCAACGTGGGCCGGAAGCTGTGTTTCCGGCGGCGAGCGTCACGCAGATTGAGCGTGTATTGAACGACATTCGCGCGCGGGCTGTTGCTTAGTTCGGCTGCTAGAAAAAGTCCACCCGATGCGTCGCGCGAACACTCTCGCGCCACCCCGCAGCGACGCCCGCTTCTTGCGCAAATTCGGGCCAGCGCTTCACGGCGGCTTGCACTTCGTTGACGATGGTTTTCGCGCGGCCTCGTTTCATGAGCGCGGTTTTGGCGCAGGCTTCGAAGTCGGCGACTGTGAAGCCGTCGCGCTTGCCGTTTAGCGTCATTTGGTGCGTCGCGGTCCAGCTGCCTGCGGGGTTGTAGCTGTAGGTGACGTCGAAGGCCGGGGCGAGCGCCCATTGGCCTTGTTTGTTCATGAGAAACGCGATGTTTTTGACGTGATCGTCTTGGTTTCGCGCGACGATGTTGAACGCCATGCGTCGAAATTGTTCTTCGACCGTGGCCATCGGTAAATTGAGCTGCCGAATCGTCAGGAGCGCTTGCTCGTATGCGTACGCACCGGCTTGGTTGAAGTCGAAGTGCGCGAGCGCGCAGAGCGATTGCATGTGCAGTTTTTCGCCACCCGCAAGTCTGTCGAAGCGGCGCGTCATAAAGTGTCGGCGGCCGTTTTCTTCGAGCAGCCGACATTCGCTCATGGTGATGCCCGCGGCTTTCGCCATGAGGTAGTAGGCGTACTCAATCGCGCCATAGCCCGCGGGGTCGTCGAGTTCTTTGTCGCTGTTGCCGCTCACGCCGTCGAACTTGAGCAACCAATTTTCAAATCCCTCGGGCAAATCGATTTGGCCAGAACGCAATTCGCCCGTTTGTTCGTTAAATGCCACCACAGCTTTGGCGCGGGCGCCTCCGGCCGAAGTTCCCACTTTTATAATTTCGTTTAGTCCTTCTATGGTTTCATTTTGAAAGCGACCGTTTATTCCAAGTTTTTCGTCCAAAACTTGTCGAGCCAACTCAACAAGGCGCGCCACTTCCAGCTTTTCCGAAGTTTGAGCACGTCCAAACCGGATATTGGGTTCGTAAGTCAACGCGCCCATTCCGCGACTTCCGGTGTAGCAAAGCCGTTCTACCGGATTTACGCTTTGTTTGGTTCGTCCCTGTTCGGCTAA
>JAKPSO010000609.1 GCA_029571495.1 Pseudomonadota bacterium | reverse complement strand
TCTCGCGTGCGCTGCGCGATGCCGGGTGGCTAGTGGCTCGCCCCAACTTTCGCGGCGTGGGCGGCAGTGTCGGTTCGCACGACCACGGCATCGGTGAAACGGAAGATGTCGTCGCGCTGGCCACGCAGTTGCGCGCGTCGAATCCGCATCTGCCGCTCGCGTTGGTCGGTTTTTCTTTTGGTGCCTTTGTGCAGACGCGCGTTGCGCGTTTCCTGGTAGACCACGGCGACCCCGCGGTTCGCGTGGTTCTCGCGGGACTCCCGAGTGGGGAGGTTCAAGGGCAGCGGCGCTATTCACCCGAGCCGAATTTGCCCAGCGTCTTGGTCGTTCATGGTGAGTACGACGAACGCGTGCCGCTACAAGCTGTGCTCGACTGGGCAAGACCTCAGGGGCAGCCGGTAGTGGTGATCCCCGGCGCAGATCACGCGTTTACAGGGCACTTACCGAAGTTACGAACTCTAATGTTGAAGCATCTTGAACGCAGCGAGCACCAATTTCATGAGTGAAACTCACGTCAGCAAAAACTTCAACCCATGCACATACGCGCGCAGCTTTTTGTTCGTTCCGGGCAATCGCCCCGAACGTTTTGCGAAGGCGATTAGTAGCGGTGCGGATGCAGTAATCCTTGATCTCGAAGATAGCGTACCGGTAGCCGACAAGACTCTCGCTCGAGAAGCGATTACACGGGAGTGGCCACGAATGCAAGGGTGCAAGGTGCCTCTAGTCGTGCGCATCAACGCGATCACTAGCAACGAGGCCGAAACAGACTTGGCTTGGCTATCCCGCCTTCCGGGGGTTGCCGCGGTAATGATTCCCAAAGCCGAATCTGCCGATTGCATGGCGCGGTTGCGGCTACGGCTGGGTCCTGTCATGTTGCTGCCACTTATCGAAAGCGCTGCCGGATATCAAGCGGTGAACGAAATCGCATCAGTGCCGGGGGTGTTGCGCCTCGCCGTAGGCCACATCGACTTCATGGCTGACACTGGCATCCAGTGCGACGACGCTGAATCCGAGCTAATACCTCTGCGTTTCGCGGTGACCGTTGCGACGCGATTGCACCAGCTAAGTTCAGCGATCGATGGAGTAACAGTCCAAGTCGGTGATGTGAACAAATTGAGATCGGACACGTCGCGTGCAGTGCGCCTCGGATTCGGCGCGAAGCTGTGCATTCATCCGCGACAAATTGATCCCGTCCATGCTGCATTGATGCCTTCTGAAGAGGCCGTAAGTTGGGCGCAACGCGTCATCGCTGCCGACGCGGCGTCAGGCGGTGCAGCGGTGCTAGTCGATGGCAATATGATCGACTTACCGTTGGTCATCCAAGCCCGGAGCCTGCTCATGCGCGCGAAGCGATTTGTGCATCCAATTTCTTAATTTCCTTCCGCGTCGATATTCCTTACAGTCGCGGAATACGGCAACGCATGCGCAAATACGCTTCAATCTCGACCCATGTCGCACGCCGCGCGTGCGACGCAAACGTGATGCCTTGCATCGCCGCCGCGTCAGAGAAACCAAGCATGCGGCGCACCAAGAGCAGACCGTCGCGCGACGCATTGAGCGTGCCGTCGCCGTCAATGTCATAGCCATGCCCAACGGGCACGTTGGCATTGGTTGGCACGCCGAGCATGCTGCGCACGATCGCGAGGCCATCCGAAGCAGCCGAGACCTTTCCGTCAGCATCTACATCGTCCAAACACAGGCCCGTGTCGAGCGCGCCATCGGCGCGAAATTTGTAAACACATATCTGGCCGTCGCATTCGCCAACGACGAAAAATTCGCCGTCGGCGTTGGCCGTAATTTCGCGTGTGCTGTTGTTGCGAACCGTGAGGCCGCGCGTGCGAAAGTAGAACGTCCCCGCTTGGTCACCGTTCGGTCCGATGAGCGATGCGTCAATCACGCCGTCAGCGGTGCCGCCGACCGTGCCGTTGCGAATCGCCGTCACGCAACTGGTGCCGCCGGCGAAGCCACCCACGCCGTCGCAATTGCCGAGCGTGACGACGCGATTGGCGTAGGCACTGGTACCTGGTGTGATTGCGAAAGCGAGCGCGTCGCCGACGGCGTTGTAGACCACGCGGCCCGGTTCGCTCGGGAACGGTAGCCCACTGCTGAAGCTCGTCGCCACGTCGCCGCCGCTGTTGACGCGATACATGCATTGGCTCCAGCTTGAGGCGCGAAAGTAGCCACACTGCACGAGGAAGCGACCGTCTGCCTGCATCTTGATGTCCGCGGCGCGTTGCTTCACGGCGTTGCCGGATTCGTCGGTGGTGAGAATGCGAACCCGTCCTCCTTGGCCAACGGGCAGGCTGTCGCCCCGAAAATCGGCGTCAAACGTGCCGTCGCGATTGAACTTGGTAAGACAGAGCTCGAACGCGCTGGTGCCGCAGGTGCCCGCGACCACGATCTTGCCTTCGTCAGTCGTTTCAACCGCGATGCCGTTGCCCACGCCAGCACTATTGAATGTACTTGGGAACCGATACAGAAAGCGTCCATTGGCCGCAGGATCGGCGGGAGGCCGATCCGCGCTGGCGGGTCCGACAAGACCGAAGTCGTTGCTGTCAGTGTCGTAGCTTCCATCGCTTGATTTGAGGCGAGCAATGCAGTGGTAGCTGCCGCATTGACCGACGAGCACGATGCGACCGTCGATGCGCTGCAATGTCGCGTCCGAGAGAACTTCGTCCAGCGAGGACGTAATTTGTAGACGGAAACGCCCGTTACCGGGATTGGCCGTGTCGGGTCCGTCGAACGCCGAATCGAAACTGCCGTCGGCGTTGAGTCGCGCGACACACATGTAGTTCTGGTTCGACAGCGAACAGGTCGTTGCGACCACTATTTTTCCGTCGGCGGCGACGAGCACTTTTACGCTGCGCAAGAAGCTCGATGTATGAATCGTCAGGCCAGCAATCACGCGCTTTCCTGGTACGGCGCCGGTGGCGTTGAATGTGGCGTCCATCGTGCCGTCAGCGTTGAGTCGCGCGACACAGGGATTGGCCGTGCCGTCGATGCATCGCCCAGCCACTACGATCTTGCCGTCGCTCTGCAAGGCAATGCCATAGCCTTCGTCCCCGCTCGTGAGATTGGGCACTCGCGCGATTCCGGTTCCGCTAGCAAAACTTGCGTAAGCGGGCGCGACGAATAGCGAGACAAAAAGCGCGAACATGAATGCGCTTGCCCTAGTGACCAAGCTTGAATGGACGTGTGATGCGTGTAACGGTGTTTGCATGGTTTCTGGATTGCTGAGGCATTGAGATGTATGCGATCGCCGTCGCGCGATTCGGCGTTATTTCTCAGCCGGCCACTCGCGGAACACAACGCACACCGTTGTTTTGTCGAGCATCGCAAACTCTCGTGACCCCCACGGCTTGAGAGAAACCGAATTCGAGTTCGGGTGCAGCAAGTGGCGCGAGCGAGCGCTCATTTCCGCATAGATCGCGTCGATGTTGTCGGTGTCGACGCCCAACT
>JAKPSO010000348.1 GCA_029571495.1 Pseudomonadota bacterium | reverse complement strand
TCGACACCGTGACCGAGCTTTACAGTGTGCTGCTCAACGGTGGCGGCGCGGCGCTGGACGTTGATGGCGACGGGCTGGTGACGCCGACGATTGACGGCTTGCTGCTGATGCGCTGGCAGCTTGGCGTTCGCGGCAGCGCGTTGCTCGGCGGCATTGCAATCCCCACGTCGGCGCAGCGCAAGACTGTGGCGCTGATCGAGGACCATCTGCGCCGAGTGACAGAAACGCCGGTGGCGTGGTGACCGCGAGTACGCGCTTACAGCTTTATCGCTGCAGTCACTGATAGGCGGTCGTTGTAGCGCGATTTGTGCTTAAGTTGACTTCAGAACAATAATGCTTGCAATGACCAAGGAGCGGTCGTTAGCGCTAAAAAGCTGTATCGACGTTCGCTTAGGTTGCGATCCTAGCCGAGTAAGTTTGCGAAGCGCGCGAAGTCAATGTTGCCGCCCGAGAGCGTGACCGCGACGCGCTGGCCCGCGAACTGTGCGCGGTTGTGCATGAGCGTGGCGAGCGCGCAGGCGCCGGACGGCTCCAGCACAATCTTCATGCGCTCGAACGCGAAGCGCATCGCGTCGATCACCGTGGCGTCGGGCGTGGTGAGAATGTCGGTGACGTGCGCGCGAATCACCTCGAACGGATGCACGCCGACGGCTTGTGTTTGTTGGCCGTCGCAAATGGTTTTGGGGACGTCGATGGACACGATCTTGCCGGTACGTAGCGATTGCTGCACGTCGTTGCCCGCTTCGGGTTCCGCGCCGTAGACCTTGATGTTCGGCTGCGTAGCTTTCGCGGCAACCGCGCACCCCGACAGAAAACCGCCGCCGCCGGTGCAGACGATGAGCGCGTCAAGGTTCGGAATTTCTTCGCAAATTTCGAGGCCGCAGGTGCCTTGTCCTGCCATCACCGGCAGGTAGTCGTACGGCGGAATCAGCACCGCGCCGCGCTCGTCGGCGTAGCGCTTCGCGAGCGCCGAGCGATCTTCTTTGTAGCGGTCATAGGTGATGACCTCCGCGCCGTAGCCACGCGTAGCGTCAAGCTTCATTTGCGGCGCGTCCGCAGGCATCAGGATCGTCGCCGTGCAGCCATGCAAACGTGCAGCGAGCGCGACCGCCTGCGCGTGATTGCCTGACGAGAACGCCAGCACGCCGCGCGTACGCTCCGCATCAGTCAGCGCATTGATCGCGTTGTAGCCACCGCGAAACTTGAACGCGCCCATGCGCTGAAAATTTTCAGCCTTCATGAACACCTCGCAACCGAGCATGCGGTTTAGCGTGGTGCTGGTGAGGATGGGAGTGCGATGCGCCACGCCGTTGAGTCGGGCGGCGGCGGCCTGGATGTCGGTGAATTGCAGCATGCCGTGATTGTAGGAGCGGCTCCGCCGCGACCGGTCTGCGCATCAACAACAAGTGTCGCGGCAAAGCCGCTCCTACAGCGAACCTACTGCACCAACGACATGCCGCACTGCGTGACGAGGTAATCGCGGATCAGCGGCCAGGTGTTTCGGGTGGCGTTGGGTGGGAAGGTGAGGCCGTTGACGGCAGCGGGGCCGGTGATGCCGAGGGCGATACGAGCGAAGATCAGTACGTCTGTCGTAGCTAGAAACGATCCATCGCCATCGAGATCGGGTTTGCAATTCTGATAGCCAAACGGCCCTCCGTCGTAGCGCGCGAGGCAGAAGTCATAGTTCGCGCCATTTAAGCAAGATCCGGCCAGGAGCAGCTTGCCATCGGGTTGCAGGGTCACGGCGTTGGCGTAATCGTCGCCGCTACCGATCGGCGTGATGACGTTGCCGGTGCCGTTCCAGGTGGTGTCGAGCGTGCCGTTGGGTAGAAAGCGCGCAGCGCAGAAGTCACTGTTGGTGCCGTTGAAGCAAGTCCCTGCCACGAGCACTCTGCCATCGGGTTGCAGGTTCATGGCGGTGGCGCGATCGTCGCCACTACCGATGGCTATGATGACTTTACCGGTGCCGTTCCATGACGTGTCGAGCGTGCCGCTGCCTAGGTAGCGCGTGACGCAGAAGTCATAGTTCGAGCCGTTGTAACAACGTCCTGCTAGGAGCACCTTGCCATCGGGTTGCAGGTTCATGGCGGTGGCGTAATCGTCGCCGCTACCGATCGGCGTGATGACTTTGCCAGTGACGTTCCAGGTGGTGTCGAGCGTGCCATTGGCGAGGTAGCGTGCGGTGCAGAAGTCCTGGTCCGTGCCCGTCATGCAATACCCGGCCAGGAGCACTTTGCCATCGGGTTGCAGGGTGATGGCGTTGGCTACACCGTTGCTGCTACCGATGGGAGTGATGACTTTGCCAGTGCCGTTCCAGGTGGTGTCGAGCGTGCCGTTGGCCAGGTAGCGCGCGGCGCAGAAGTCATCGTTGAAGTTGGTGAGGTTAAAGCAATGCCCGGCCAGGAGCAGCTTACCATCGGGTTGCAGGGTCATGGCGGTGGCGACATCGGCGCTGGTACCGATAGGGGTTATGACTTTACCGGTGAGGCTCCAGGTGGTGTCGAGCGTGCCGTTGGCCAGGTAGCGCGCGGCGCAAAAGCCATAGTTCGTGCTGTTGATGCAAAACCCGGCCACGAGCACCTTTCCATCGGGTTGCACGGTCATGGCAGTGATGTCATCTTCGCCACTACCGATCGGGGTAATGACTTTGCCGGTGAGGTTCCAGGTGGTGTCGAGCGTGCCGGGCTGACCGACGATGCCATGCGCGCAGGGAGTGACGAGTGCGCAGGTGAAGTCCAAGATGATGGCTGCTCGACGCAGGCTGTTCTTCATGATCGGAAACCCCAACTGTGATTTATTGATTTTCTGTGGCGCAGGTCGCCGCGCGAAAACCACGAGCATTGAGCTGCCGACGAGTAGGTGGAATGCAGGGTGACAGCTTGCCGCGCCTTCGTCAAGCGCGGTCAGCATAAGTACAAGTTAGAAGCCTACTTCGCAAACAAATTTTCAATAGGCTCAAACACCTTGAACTCGATGGCGTCGCCGGACGGTCGAGGAAGAATAGGGTGGCTTGTTCGCCGGGTTCGCCCTTGAAGCGGATGTGTGGCTCAATGATGAAGTCAGTGCGGGCGGCTTGCAGGCGGTCGGCCAATTCGTGCCATTGCTTCATGGTGAGCACGACGCCGAAGTGGCGGCAGGGGACGTCGTCGCCGTCGCTGGTCTTTGCCATCGTGCCATCGGATGCTAAATGGGCGACGTCACCACGACCGTCGGAGTCGCACGCGTTCCGACTTACTGCGGCGTCGCGTCGATTCGCGAAGCCGCTAATTTGGGGCGCACAGCTTCACGCCCTCGCCATCCCACCCCTGTGCGACCAATTGGTTGTAAAGCGTGAGGCTGGTCGTGAAGCGATGGTTCGGGTCGTCTGGGAAGCGCGTTTGGCCGCGAAACGCCCGATACACAGGCACTTGTCCCGCAGCGCAACTCCCGCCGGCGCCTTCAATGACAGGCAGAAACGCGTAGGAATCAATGCCTTCGTAATACGGCAATCGGGGAGATGGATGGTTGTTCGGATTGAGCGCGGCTAGCGCGGTTTTTTCGCTATCGACCAATGTGTAGAAATGACTGCCACGCGTTTGGTTCTTTGCGATTTGGTCGAAGTAGTAGCGATTGATGCCGCGGCTCCCCGGGTCGGCGAACGTGAGTGATGAGAACGATTGTCCGGTGCGAGACCATCCAGCAGCGGCGTCAAGGATCGCCTTCTCGTTGTCGCGCGAGGTTAGGAAGTAGTAGTTGAGCGGCGTGTAGACGTACTCGGTGAGTGTCTTGGGTGTGTTGGGGCCGCCTTCGTAGCGCGCGAGGCAGAAGTCGTTGTTGTTGCCGTTGGAGCAGAATCCGGCGGTGACGATCTTGCCGTCAGGTTGCAGCGCCAAAGCGCAGGCGATACCGGAGCCCAACCCGATGGGGGTGATCACACTGCCGGTGGTGTTAAAGGTCGTGTCGAGCGCGCCGCTCGGTAGGTAGCGTGCGAGGCAAAAGTCGAAGGCGTTGCCATTAAAGCAGGCCCCGGCGGCAACGATCTTACCGTCGGGTTGCAGCGCGAGGGCGGAGGCGTCGTCGACGTACAACCCGATGGCGGTGATGACTTTGCCCGTGCTGTTGAAGCTCGTGTCGAGCG
>JAKPSO010000347.1 GCA_029571495.1 Pseudomonadota bacterium | reverse complement strand
TGTGGCCCAGCGCGATGAGTTTGAGTCTCACAGTTCAATCCGAGACGGGCCTAAGCCGCCTTGCGTTTCGCTGCTGGTTTCTTCGCGGCCACTTTTTTGGCGGCGGGCTTCTTAGCGGCCGGCTTTTTTACCGCAACTTTTTTTGCCGCCGCCTTTTTTGCTGGGGTTTTTTTCGCGACAGTGGTTTTAGTGGCCACTTTCTTGGCAACGAGCTTTTTGGCGGCTGGTTTCTTCGCTGCGGCGGTTTTGGTCGCCACTTTTTTCACGGCGACTTTCTTTGCGGCGGGTTTCTTAGCGGCTGCCTTCTTGACCACGGGTTTGATCGCGGCTGACCTCTTCGCCGCTGGCTTTTTGACCGCCGTCTTCTTGGCCACGACCGCTTTGACTGAGACTTTCTTGGCTGCTGGCTTTTGCGCAGCTACTTGTTTGACCGCAGGCTTCTTCGCTGCGACTTTCTTCGCGGCTGGTTTCTTCATTGCCGCCGTTTTTACTGCTACGGTCTTTGCCGCAGGCTTTTTGGTTGCAGGTTTCTTCGCTACCGGCGTTTTCGCCTTGGTTGCTTTAGCGGCAGCCGCTTTGGTCGTCATGGCTTTTGTCGCGGGCTTCTTCGCGGCGACGGCTTTCGTCGATTTGGTCTTCGTGGAGGGGGCCTTCACGGCGGCCGTTTTCGCGGCCGCCTTTTTCGCTGCAGGTTTCTTGGCCGCTGGTTTTTTCCCAGCCGTTGCTTTGGCCGCCGGTTTCGTTGTGGGTTTCTTCGTCGCTTTCACTGTCTTTGCGACTGCGGGCTCGGCAGCGGCAACCGTGGCTGGCGCGGGCGTTGCGACGACCTTAGTCTTGCGCGTCGCGGCTTTCTTGATGGCGGGAGCTCTGGCAGGCGCGAGGGCAACCGGCGCCGTTTCGGCCTCCGGCGCGGAGGCGTGACGGCCGGACGGCTTCGCTGCGGCGGGTTTTGGCACGACGTAGGGTTTCGCCGCGCCGGGCACGGTCCACAAATCTTCAAGGTTGTACAGCGAGCGCGTGGTCGGCAACATGATGTGCACCACGATGTCCGTGCAGTCGACCAACACCCATTCGCCGGTTGCTTCGCCTTCAACGGAGATCACTTGTCCGCCCGCTTCTTTGACCTTGTCGCTAACGTGGTGCGCCATGGCTTTGGTCTGCCGCGGACTGTCCGCGGTGGCTACGATGATTGAGTCGTAGATGGCCGTTTGGGCGCTGGTATCGAGGACGGTGATGTCGCGGGCCTTGATGTCTTCAAGGGCGGCGATGGCGGCTTTTTGGACGGGATTAAGTTGCAATTGGACTCTGCGTGTAAAGGTGATGCGCACGAATATAGGCTAG
Source organism: Pseudomonadota bacterium (assembly GCA_029571495.1). Lineage (GTDB taxonomy): Bacteria > Pseudomonadota > Gammaproteobacteria > Burkholderiales > Casimicrobiaceae > Casimicrobium. Next base: position 10,257 of record JAKPSO010000347.1, on the reverse strand, counting down.
CACCGGGGCTGGGAGCAACGGCAACAGCACGCTATCGGCAGCGCCGCTCGCGATTGTGTTGCGAATGTCGGTGGCCGAGATCGCCTGCGGCGTGACCGTGTGCAAGTAAATGTGGCCGTGCGTCGTTGTGTGCAAGGCAGCCATGTCGCGCGTCAGTCGCCCTTGCCACACGTTCGCCATCGCAGGCGCCATGACCTGCGACACCGCGAACCCCGGTCGGTTGAGCACCACAAAATGCGCCAACTCAAACAAGCGTTGCCATTGAAACCACGTTTGAATGCGCAAGAACGCGTCGACGCCGATGATCCACAGCAGCGGACGCAGCGGAAACTCGGCGCGCAACCCGTCTAACGTCAACGCGGTGTAGCTCGGCGTCGCGCGCGTGATTTCGCGATCGTCAGCGCGCAGTGAGCCGTCATTGACAGCATCAATTCCCAACATGAGCATCGCGAAGCGCTCGCCTTCCGTGGCACCCGGACGAGTGCGGTGCACCGGCGTTTTGCTCGGAATCAGACGTAGTTCCGGCAAACGCAATGCAGCCGCCGTGTCGCTCGCCACGCGAAGGTGCCCCCAATGCACGGGATCGTAGGTGCCACCCATGAGCGCAAGCGGCGCGGTGGCGGATGTGAGCGGGTCGTTTGCGACGAACATGGCGCGAGTCTAAGTCATGCGCACCACAGTTCGTTTTGACAACAGCTTTGTGGCTCCAGCGGCCGTTTTACAGCGCTTAGAAGGAAGTTTGTCACCAAGTCGACTCATGCGATTTGTTCGCGTCGCGGATAGCGGATCGGCCTTTTGGCGCGAAAAGTTGTTAGTGAATCGCAATGCGTTAACGCTCGTGGTTGCGTCAGCGCCGCGCGATGAATTTGCCACGCGCGTGGAGTGTTGTGCACGGCGCTTCAGACAAGGTAAAAGATACTAAGCGGACAATCGTTGGCGCTGCGACGCGCGGAACGCACGAGGTGATGTGATGTTTACTACCGAAATTCTGGATTGCATTGACCGCAGTGTGCTGTGTTGGCTCGCGACTGTTGATGCAAACGGCCACCCCAACGTGTCACCGAAAGAAATTTTCGCTGTATATGACCATTCACGGTTTGTGATTGCGAACATCGCGTCACCCGCGAGCGTACGAAATCTGCGCTCGAACCCAAACGCCTGCGTCTGCGTGTTGGACGTGTTTGTGCAGAAAGGCTACAAATTTCAAGGTACGGCGACGATCGTCGAACCGAAGGATTTGCGCTACAACGAATTGGTCGTGCCACTCGCCGCGATGACGCGCAACGTGTTTCCCATTTTGGGCGTCATCGAGATTGAGGTCACAGAAATCGCACCGATTATTGCGCCGGGCTATCGTATGGTGCCGGGCACAACCGAAGCGTCGCAGATTGCTGCGGCGATGTCCACGTACGGCGTGCAGCCGCGCGAACGCTAACTGCTCTTCGCTAAGCGTTGCGCAATGCCGTGTAGTACGGCGTGAAGTCCGGTGCTGTGTCGTGATGCAACTGCTCGAATGATTCGAGAATGAAGTAAGAGCTCTGCACGTCGTCGATCAAAAACGGCGTACGCATGATCGTCATCACATCAAACGGGCGGCGCCTGGGCGCAGCGCTTTCGAGCGCATGAATCAATTCCTTCGGCGACGACAAAACCCCCGCGCCATAAGCGCGAATCTCGCCGCTTTCACGAATCAAACCAAACTCAATCGTGTACCAGTACAACCGTGCGAGCCAATCAAGTCCACCGAGCCGTTTCGCCTTGAGCGCGCCGTGGCCGTATGCCTGCAGGTGATCGGCATACACCGGCGTAAAGAGCATCGGCACGTGACCAAAAAAGTCGTGGAAGATATCGGGTTCAACGATGTAGTCAAACTCTGCTTCGCTGCGCAGCCACACGGTTACTGGAAAGCGACGATTCGCTAAGTGCGTGAAGAAAACGTCGTCGGGCACGAGTCCCGGAACGGCGACGAGTTGCCAGTTAGTGGCGGCATTGAGCGCGACGTTGACGGTCGCGAAATCCGGAATACCGCGTTGCATGTCGAGTTTCGCGACGGCGTCGATAAATTCTCGACAGGCACGCGTTGGCAGTAACGCTAGCTGCCGCGCGACGAGTCGCAACCAGCGCGCCTGTTCCTCGGACGTGTAATCCCCGACGTGCTGCCGTACCGTGAAATCGGCGGCCATGTCCGCGTAGTTCCCGCGCAGCCCCGCGTTAGGGTTGTGCGTCTTGGCGGAAATATCGAAGGCGGCGGGCGTGGTCTGCATGCCTTCATTTTGCATGCTAGTCCCGCAATAAAACTGCGAGTTGCGCGGCGATTGCGCAACGGTTCTTTGCCGCGCAATCGTCCGCGATCAGGAGCCGCTACGGGCGGTTATGCGGCTGGTTGTGACCTTGCGCGGGCCGCGCCTGATGTTGCTGTACTGGCGCAGCGCGATGCGGTTGCACCGGTTGCGGATGCGATTGGCGCTGTGGCGCGAAGTGTTGCTGTACGGGCGCCGGGCGCGTATGAACTTGTGGCGGGTGAGCGGGCGCGAAGTGCGGCGCTGGTGCGTGATGCACGGGGGGTCGCGGCGCGACGTAGGGACGATTGGGTTGCCAGTTGTTGCGATGCGTGTTGTACCAAGGTTGGCTACGGTAATGGTTGTCCCAATACGAACCCCGTACGAAGCCTACGATCGGCAGCCCGAAACGCACGCCGTTACCGTAGATGGCCAGCGGGCGGCCACCGTAGGTGTAGTTCAAATAGCGCGCATTCGCCCATCCGCGAAGCGGTCCCGACGATACGTCGCACCAGTAGAAATTGCGCAAACAACCATGTACATACACAGCGGCGCCGGGGCCGAGCACTGACACTGTTGGGTAATTGCGATCCGGGCCGGCATGAAGCTTCACGGAGCGGTTGGTGAACGCGTTTTGTGCACTTGCAGCGCCGGCGAGCGACAACGCCGCGATGGCGACGAGGCCCGTTTTCACGACGGATTTACTTAGAAAATCGACGAACAGTCTCATGGCGCGCTCCTTTGTCTTGTTGGTGTTCTCTTATCGGACGTTTTCCACGTCGTGAAAGTGCCAGAAGACTGCAAAAACCGTGATCTTGATCAACTACGCTGCATGATCCAGCCGCCACGTTTGATACGCCAGCGCCAGACGGCAACCGACAACGATGAAAGCGACCGTAATAAACGAGCCCAAAGCCAAGGTCGACATACCGGAGAGCCCCTGACCGACCGTGCAACCCAGCGCAGTGACGCCGCCGAACCCCATCAGCGCCGCCCCCGCGAGATGGTTGCCCAAATCTTCGGTGGTCGCGAAACCTTCCCAGCGAAACGACTTCGTGAACACCGACATGAGAAAGGAGCCTGCGACGACGCCAAGTGCCGTGGCGACGCCGAAACTCAAGAATCGACTCTTGTCGCTCCAATAGCCCAAAAGCTCGATCAAATACGCGGGGGGAGCTGTGAACGACAACGATTCGGGGCGGCCAGAATTCGTCGCGACCCACGCCGCTTCGAGCGTGTCCGGATGCTCGGCGACAAAACCGACGCGTCCTGATACGTACCAAGCCGCGATGACGGTGAGACCTACCACCATGCCGCCGATCCAGTTCCAGTGGTCCGCGCGAAACTCCTTTCCCGCGAACGCGAACACCAAGAGCGCGACGCCGAACAACGCGGCTGCAATGCTCGCCGCGTTGCCCGAGAGTCCGACGAGCGTTGGCAGGTCCTGCGTTGTCGACAGTGTGACCGCGACGCTATCGAGCGCCCAGACGCGAAACACGCCCAGAATGCCGCGCAGTGTGAACCACGCAAAAATGCCCATGACCATGATCGTCACCAGAGCGCGCAGACTGCCCGACCCGACGCGAATGAGCGTTTTGCTACCGCAGCCAGAGGCAAGCGTCATACCAAAGCCAAACGCGAGCCCGCCGACGATGTGCGAAAGCCAAACGAGTTTTGGCGCGATGTAAAACGACTTCGACATATCGACGGTGCCCGTTGCTTTCAACGCCGCGACGCCAACGATTGCCACGCCAATCGAAGTGATCGCCATGCGCGCACGCGTCCAATCGCCAAAGCTCGCGACGTCAGATATCGCGCCCATCGTGCAGAAGTTGCTGCGCTGGGTGACCGCGCCGAAGAACATGGAAAGCACAAACGCCCAAAACGCGGTGGTGTGCTGAATGGAAGCGATGTCGATTGGCATGATGGGGATTGCAGCGAACGAATGAGGGAGCCGTTAGCGCGCGGCGCGTCGGCGAGCACGCGATTATCCGTGTATGACCGGGTTGTGGCAAAGCGCCGACTCGCTATGAAGCGCACTACGACTCCGTGCACGCGGGTTCATTACAGCTTGTATGCGTTATGCGCTGTAGAACGGTGCTTTGAGCGACAAATAGCCAAAAGTCGATAAGCAAAGAAAATACCGTCTAAGCACCGTAAATAGGTCGATAGAGGGAAAAAGTTGTTACGGTAGCCGTGCGACCACGGTTGCGACGATCAGCGGCGCGGCAGTGCTTCTGCTCGCCGCGCCGCTCGCCCCGTCACTGGCGCGTAGCCAAGACTGCTCCGAGCGTGTCGAGACTTGCGAGTGTTTCGAGGCAGGCGCGCGCCACCTCGGTGCCTTTCTTCACGAAGTGATCGCGGAAGAAGTGTTGGTGATCGTCGTGCTCATGAAAATCGCGCGGCGTCAGCACCGCCGAGAAGATGGGCACGTCGCTGTCGAGTTGCACGCGCATCAGGCCATCGATGACGGCGGCCGAAACGAATTCATGTCGATACACGCCGCCGTTGACGACGAAGCCGCAAGCGATGATTGCGTCGAAGCGGCCGCTTTGGGCAAGTCGCTTGGCGTGAAGCGGGATTTCAAATGCGCCGGGCACCTCGAAAAACGTTGCTGATTCGGCGGGTATTCGACATCGCGCGAACTCCGCGCGAATGGCTTCAGTAGCGCTCGCCACGATCTCGCGGTGCCACGCGGATGCGATGATCGCAACGCGCGGCGCGGACGAGTGAGGCGACGCCGGAGTGGGGGACTGTGTTTTTGGAACCTGATTCATGGAGATTCTCAAAGTGAGGGGTTACCAGAATCAGGGCGCACGCAAACGCGGCGTCGGCACGCGAACGTGCAAACGCCGAGGCTACGCGATCTCTTTCATCCGGACTATCGGACTCGCACACGTTATTCGTGTCCGAGCCCTAACCGTCGGCTCTGGCGTCGCACCAGATCTGCTGACCCCGACACGAGCAAGGGCCGTGTCGGGCGCTCGCGGGCTCCATTGATTCGCATCAACGATACCGCCGGTGGGGAATTCCACCCCGCCCTGAGAACGCTGCCAACTTTTGGGTTGGCGAATGCATTTTACGTAGAACGTGCGGTCGCGTCGTCGCTACAACCCGGCCAACAGTTTCGCGATGGGCGCTGGCAGCGCGGCGCTTGAGAGGCCTTCGCTTGAAAGCCACAACGTGCCCGGCTCGGTCGCACGAGTGGCGAGGCGCTGGACGGTTACACGTGTGACTTGAAGTGTGAGTTTGAAGTGCGTGAACGTGTGCTCGAACGGCGGCAAATCATGCGTCGCGCCGGATTTGTCGACGCCAAATTGTTGGCGAGCGATGTCACTCGCATCGTCGTGTTCGCCGATTTCGGGCAAACACCACAACCCGCCCCAAATGCCCGGTGACGGTCGCTTGATGAGGAGCACGTCGCTGCCGTGGACAGCGAGCAAATAGCGCTGCGTGCGGTGTGGAATGGCTTTACTTGGGCGCGGCGCGGGGATGTCGTTTGTGCGGCCCGTGACACGCGCGGCGCAATCGGCGGCAACGGGGCAGAGCAGGCACGTCGGATCGCTGCGCGAGCAAATCGTCGCACCCATGTCCATGAGCCCTTGCGTGTACGCCACCATATCGCTTGCGCGTTTCGGCACACGTACTTCAGCCTCGCGCCAGAGTTTTTTCTCGACTGGCCCTGCACCTGGAAACCCTTCAACACCCGCATGCCGCGCCAACACGCGCTTCACGTTGCCATCGAGAATCGGTGCGATCACGTCGTGCGCAAACGCAGCGATAGCGGCTGCGGTGCTGCGCCCGACGCCCGGAAGCTCGGCAAGCAGCGCGACGTCGGCCGGAAATTGCCCGCCATGCAGCGCCACGACTTGCTTCGCAGCTTTGTGCAGATTTCGCGCGCGACTGTAGTAGCCAAGCCCAGCCCACGACGCCAGCACGTCGTCTTCCGCCGCCTCAGCGAGCGCCGCGACCGTCGGAAATTTTGCGAGAAAACGCGCGTAATACGGCAGCACGGTTGCGACCTGCGTCTGCTGCAACATGATCTCGGAGAGCCAGATGCGATACGCGTCGCGCGTGTTTTGCCACGGCAAATCGTGGCGACCGTGCGTGCGTTGCCATGCCACGATCCGTGACGAGAACGATTTGGCGGTCACGGGCGTTGCGACGAAACGGGAAAGGCGTTAACGAATGCCGAGCCGCTGCCGCGCTTTAACCGCGGCTTCACTCGCCGGGTACTTCGCAACAACTTCTTGCAGGCTTGCGCGTGCGGCTTGAAGTTCGCCCAAGTCCGATTGCGCGGTGGCGATGTTTAAGAGCGCGTCCGGCGCCTTGGCGCTATCCGGATGTTGCGACAACAGCTGGCGTTGCGCCGTGATCGCGCCGCGATAATCTTTAAGTGCGTACAGCGAATTGCCAATCCAATACTGCGCGGATGGCACCAAGGTGCTGCGTGGAAAGGTTCGCACAAAACCTTGGAATGCAGCCACTGCGTCGCCGAAACGGCTGCCGCGGAACAAGTCCAAGCCCTGATCATAGGCGCGTTGCTCGGCGACCGGATCAACCACGACCACCGGCGCTGGCGGCGCCGACCGTGAGCTGTCTGCGCTTGGTGGCGCCGCGCCGGGCGGAGTATTGGTGGTTGCTTGCGTGGCACCGGTAGGGGCGGCAGATTGCGCGCTCGGTAACGCGCGCGCCGCTGCGGCGGCGGCAGCGCGGTCCTGTTCCGCAAGCTGCGCTTCCATCTTGCGCATCCGTCCGTCGAGGTCGACGTACAAATCGCGTTGCCGCTTTTGCGTCGTTTCGAGTTCGTTTTGCAGCAGTTCAATCTGACCACGCAAACGAGCGAACTCGCTCTTCAAAGTCTCAACTTGGTTGAACAGATCAATGATGCTGCGGTTGCGTGCCTGCGCTTCGAGTTCGCCGACGCGTTGGTCGAGCGAGCGCTGCGTTTCCGCGATCTGATTGCGCAGCAAGAGAATTTGCTTGCGTGCCTCCTCGTCGTCAAACAGACCCGCGTACGACGTAGAAAGGGCCAGCGCGGCGAGTACGCCTGCGCAGACCGGCTTAAGCACAGAAACTCGGGACTTCATAGAGCGCACCGCCAGCATCAACTATTCCCCTGCGTAAACCATGTCGCAGCGACGATTTTCTGAGTACGCCGCCTCGTTCGACGCCGGGTTACGTGGCTTCTCTTCACCGAAGCTCACGGTGTCGATTTGCGCTTCGCCGACACCCAACAGCATGAGGACACGCTTCACGCTCTCGGCCCGCTTTTGGCCAAGTGCAAGGTTGTATTCGCGGCTGCCGCGCTCGTCAGTGTTGCCCTCGACTTTGATGCGCGCGTTGCGATTGCCCTTGAGGTATGCGGCGTGCGCTTCGAGCAGCGGCTTGTATTCATCCTTGACCACGAAACTGTCGAGATCATAAAAAATCTCGCGACGTGAGAGCGGGCTGCGCGAATCCTTGAGCGGGTTATAGCCTGCCTGATTTGTGGCGGCGTTGTTCGCATTCCCTTGCAGGTTGCTGCCCTGCACGCCCGTGCCGTCGCCGATCCCGCTGGTAGTCGTGCCTTGCGTGCCAGTGGCGTTGGCGCCAGTGGTCGCAGAGGTGGCGTTGCGATCTTCCACTTGTGCGGTGTTGTCGGGGGTGGAAGTACACGCTGCGAGTGACGCCGCCGCAGACACCGCCAAAATCAATTTCCAGAGCTGTTTCATTGTCATCCCTTTCACATCACCCAGCGGGCGAAATCTTGTCGTACCAAAGTGTCGCAATCAGTCTACTAACGCGGCAGCGGACCCCAGGCGGGTTCGCGCACGTCGGCGTTGTTTGCGCCCAGTCGCTGCTTCACACGGCCATCAGCCGATACCGTCGCCAAAACACCCCTGCCGTTATACACCGATGCATAGGCCACGAGTTTCCCGTTCGGGGCGAACGATGGTGATTCATCCACCGGCCCTTGCGTCAACACTTGCACCTGCCTTGAGGCGAAATCTTGCACCGCAAGCATCTCACGCGGGCCTTCACGCTTAATGAAGACCATGCTCTTGCCGTCAGCCGCGACGCGCGGATTGGCGTTGTAACTGCCCTCAAAGGTCACGCGTTCGGCGTTTCCGCCGTCGGCCGCCATGCGATAAATCTGCGGCGAGCCGCCGCGATCACTCATGAAGTAAATACGACCATCAGGCGCCCAGTTTGGCGCGGTGTCAATCCCCCCACTGGTGGTCAAACGGCGAAGCCCCGAGCCGTCGGCGTTGACCAGAAAGAGTTGCGTGCCGCCAGCCTGCGACGAGGCAAATACGATGCGTTGCCCGTCCGGCGACCACGCGGGCGACGATTGGTTGCCCGAAGCGCGGATGAGAAGCGAGCGCTCGCCGGTCACTACGTTTTGCACGTAAATGCTCGGCTTGCGACCTTCAAACGACACGTAGGCGAGACGGTTTCCGTCTGGCGACCACGAGGGCGAAATAATGGGTTCGGCTGAGTTCACGATGGCGACCGTGTTGTGCCCGTCACTGTCCGCGACCACCAGCTGGAAGCGCCCTGGTGACTTCGATACGTACGCCAAACGCGTGCTAAACACGCCCTTCTCGCCCGTGAGCTGCTCGTAGACGATGTCGGCGATGCGATGCGCCGTGGCACGTAAATCGCGCGGCCCGACGGTGAAGACGAGTCCGGTCAGCTGCGATTGCTTGGGCACGTCCGCGAGGCGAAAACTCACGTTAAATTGTCCATTGGCGGCGGGCTGTACGGAGCCGATGACGACTGCGTCAGCGCTGCGTGCTTTCAATTCGCCAAACGGAATCGACGCAAAGTCACCGCTGCGCGGCAGGGTGCTGGCACTGATCGTTTTGATGCGACCGCTGCGTGCCAGATCCGCTTCGATCACCGCCGACACTTGTTGCGCGTTCGGGTCTTGGCCCGCGAACCCAGCGACCGCGACGGGAATTTGCTGTGCGCCGACGCCGATGATGTCAATTGTGAGCTGCGCGCGAGCCGTGAGTGGAAGCAAAAACAGCGGCAGCGCGCAGGCGTAGAGGGAGCGGACGAGCGCAGATTTCATCGAGCGTTACCTGAAATGATCGGCAATGGTGAGCGTGTACCGAGACGCGTTTGGGCGTCAAGGCGTGCGGCGTCGGCTGCCGCACGGGTGTCGAACGGTCCCAGGCGAACGCGGAACAAACCGTCGACTTGCTGAACGCGTGGGGTGAGGGCGGTTTCAGAGCTCATTCGTTGTTGGAACGTCTGAGCGTTCGCAAAGTTTCCGAAAGCGCCCAATTGAACGTAAAAAGTTTCTCGTGCGGGCGTTTGCGTCATCAATGGTGGCGGCTCGACGGGCGGCATCGCGGCAACAAGCGGCCCGGGTGTCGAGATGGGAGCTGGTGGTGCCGCGTCAAAAGGTGGTGTCAGAATTTCAAGGTCCACCTCGCCACTGCCGCCCTGTGCGATCCCCAAGCGATGCGCCGCTGCGTAAGACAAATCCACGATGCGACCAGGATGGAACGGACCGCGGTCATTGATGCGAACAACCACGCTGCGACCACTTCGAGCGTGCGTCACGCGGGCAAAGCAAGGCAGCGGTGCGGTGGGGTGGGCGGCGGTCATCGCGAACATATCGTAGGTTTCGCCGATAGCGGTCTTCTGGCCATGAAATTTCTTGCCGTACCACGACGCGATACCGCGCTGTCGCAACGGCATCAACGTCGTCATCGGCGCGTAGTCGACGCCAAACACGTTGTACGGGCGATTGGCAAATCGGTGCAACGGCTCCAAGCGCGGCGCTGCATCCGGGATGCGATCTAAGTCGGCCGGCACCGTGGCGGCTGGACCATCGTCCTTGTAGTACGCGCCTGATCGGGCGCTCGATGGCGTTGCGGCCGACGGTGAAGTGGTGGACGACTTGCTCGCGCAACCGTCCATGAACGCCGCTATGAGTGCGGTGCACGCGAAATGCGCAGCCTTCGTCGGCGTCAAGAGTTCA
>JAKPSO010000584.1 GCA_029571495.1 Pseudomonadota bacterium | reverse complement strand
GCCCGCGCGATGGCAAAAGGCAGCCGCTTCGGACGCAAAGAGACGGAGGCGGCGTGGCAGAGCGCCGAGGTTGATGCGCTGTATCGCCTTGCGGGCGCGGGCGTTCGCGTGCCCAAGCCGTACAACTTTTGCGACGGCGTGCTCTTGATAGAACTCGTCGCGGATGAACATGGCGACGCCGCGCCGCGCTTGAATGACGTCGTGTTTTCACCCGGCGACGCGCTGTCGCATCACGCGACACTCATCAAGGAAGTCGTGCGCATGCTTGGTGCAGGGGTGGTGCACGGCGACTTGTCCGAGTTCAACATCCTGCTCGCTGCTGATGGTCCCGTCATCATCGATCTGCCGCAAGCGGTGGATGCTGCGGGCAACAACCACGCCAAACGCATGCTGCTGCGCGACGTGCAAAACCTCAAAAACTTCTTCGGTCGTTTCGCGCCGGAGCTGCTCGTGACCGACTACGGCCACGAGATTTGGGACGCCTACGTGCGTGGCGAGCTGAACGTCGACGCGCCGCTCACCGGCAAATTCATCCACGAAACCGGCCCGGTGAATTTGGAAAGCGTGATGGACGAGATCGAAGACGCCCGCTTCGAGGAAGAAGCGCGGCGCATGCGCATGGCGGAGAACTAGCTACGCTACGCAGCGACGTGCCGCGACTGTCGCTCGAAATATCGCCAAATCATCGCCGAGGCGTCAGGGCCTCTCGGGTCGTTGTATTCGAACGCCGCGTCGCCGCCGCTCCAAGCGTGTGCGAGGCCGTGAATGCGAACGCCGCGAATTACGACGCGGCCCTCACGTCGCCAGTTGATTTGCGAGTACGAGCGCGCGCCGTCGTGGCTCGGGAATTCTTTGTCTTCACGTTGCAACGGCTCCGCGTGCGGCGCAGACTCGAAGATTTTTTCCCACAGCCGCGTCATCGTCGTGGCGTTTTTTTCGGTGACACGCGCGTCGGCGTCGCCGTGCAACACGAGTAGCGTGGGCGGGAGTGTGGCATGCGTCGTCCAGTACGCTTTCGAGAGCGCCTCAGCGTCGACACGTACGCCTTTTTCCATCGCCGCGATGGCGCCCGCTGTAGACGACGGATTCATCGGCGGCAATCCGGAATGCATTGCAACGGCAGCGAAGGATTCGGGGTGGTGATACGCCAGCAAGCCTGCGAGCGCTGCGCCGGAGGACATGCCCGCCACGTACACGCGCTCGCTGCTAAGCGTTGCGTGTTCGTGCGCGGCGCGAACCATCTCGAGGATGATCGCGCACTCGCCCAGACCCGCCGCGGTGTGTGATTCGAACCAATTCCAACAACGACGAATGTTCGCGAAATTCGCTTGGTCGGGGTAGAGCACAGCAAAACCTTCGCGATCCGCGATGGCGTTCATCCGCGTGCCGCCCGCGAACTCTTCCGCGGATTCTTTGCAGCCATGAATCATCACCACGAGCGGCATCGCGGGCGCATCGTGCGCGTGCGCAGGCACGTACAAGCGATAGTTGCGCTCCGGCGGCAACAGCAACCACGGCGAGGTTGCGCCGTCTTCGCTACGCGCCGTGCCTTCATACGTGTGGGCCGGTTTGAGAGCAGGCGCGACGGGATGCGGAGCGGGAGCTTCTGCGACGCCGTGGTGAGTCGCCTCGGGGTCGTGTGGTCGGGGCGCGTGCGCCGCGTCATGCAACGGCGCAATCGGCGCCGCGGCGGGCGTGTGTTGAGTGGGCGCGAGCGGAGCGGTCTTCGCAGCGGGTTTAACGCGCAGGATGAGACCGCGCAGGCGATCACGAAAACGCTTGAGGCGGTCGAGTTGTTTTTGTTTTGTCGTGTTCAGAGGATTTCTTCTTGTTGTGATTCTGCGGCTCTCAGTAAACGCGCTAAGGCGTATGAACGGCGACAGAGCCGCGCTTTTACAGATTATTCGCCAAATGCCATGCTGAGAATATCGTGCATGCAATGGCCAGAGCAGTCAATCAAACTTAACATCTCGGTATGACAGTTTCCGCAATTCGTTCGTCATTGTTGCATTGCCTGCGCGACCCCGGTCTCGCGGGTGACGCGTCGGCCGTGGAGTACATAAAGGACGCGCTCACAATCGTGCGCGACGGTCGGATTGAGTGCGTTGGCGACGCGAAAGCTCTGTTGCCCTCGCTTGGTGCTGATGTTGTGATTGACGATCAGCGGGGCAAGATTTTGGTGCCGGGGTTCATTGATACACATGTGCACTATCCGCAGGTCGACGTGATCGCGAGCTATGGCGCGCAGTTGCTCGACTGGTTGAATCAATATACGTTTCCCGCCGAAATCGCCTTTGCGGATCGGCCGCACGCGGACGCTGCTGCGGAGTTTTTTCTCGACAGACTGCTCGAAAACGGCACGACCACGGCGAGTGTGTTCTGCACGTCCCACCCGCAGTCCGTTGATGCATTCTTTACTGCGTCCGAGGCACGTGGCTTGCGCATGATCGCGGGCAAGTGCCTCATGGATCAGCACGCGCCGGACGGCCTGCGCGATACCGTTAAATCCGGCTATCACGACAGCAAAGCGCTCATCGAGCGTTGGCATGGGCATGCGCGTTCGCTCTACGCCATTACGCCGCGCTTCGCGCCGACGTCGTCGCTTGCGCAGATGGAGACGATGCGTGCTTTGGCGCGTGAACATCCTGACACCTACATTCAATCGCACGTCGCAGAAAATCGCGCTGAAATCGCTTGGGTGGATGAACTCTTTCCAGGACACCGCAGCTATCTCGATGTGTATGACCACTACGGATTGCTGCGTGACAAATCGATCTACGCGCACTGTATTTATCTCGACGACGCGGACCGCGCGCACATGACCGCCGCTGGCGCAACGCCGTCGTTTTGCCCGACTTCGAACTTGTTTATTGGAAGTGGTCTGTACGACCTTAAAGCGGCTCTCGCAGCGGGCAACGTGGTCAGTGTCGGCACCGACGTCGGTGGCGGGACGAGCTACTCGATGTTGCGCACGCTGGGCGAAGCGTACAAAGTGCAGCAACTCCAGGGAACATCATTGTCGCCCGCCTACGCGCTGTATCTGGCGACGCTTGGCGGCGCGAAGGCGCTATCACTCGACGACAAATTGGGTTCGATCACACCGGGCAAAGAGGCTGATTTCGCGCTGCTCGATCCAGCGGCGACGCCACTACTGGCGCGGAGAACAAGCTTGCGCGATGACCCACTCGACACCTTTTTTGCGCTGATGACGTTGGGCGATGATCGAGCGGTGGCGGCGACCTATGCGGGTGGTGTCTGTGTCCACCGGCGGTGCGGCAGCGGTTAACGCGCGTTAGGCGAGTTTCGCTTTCACTTTGGCCGAGACCGTCGTCATGTCGGCTTTGCCCGCGAGTTTTGGCTTGATGATGGCCATGATTTTGCCCATGGCGGCGTTGCCCGTGACGCCAGAAGCGGCCACTTCCGCGACGGCCGCTGCGACCACGGCTTCGACGTCCGCATCGCTCATCTGCGCAGGCATGTAGGCGGAGATCACCACCAGTTCCGCTTCTTCTTTTGCAACCAAGTCCGGGCGATTGCCAGCGGTGAATTGTGCGATCGACTCTTTGCGTTGCTTAATCGCCTTTTCAACAATGGCAACGACGTCGGCGTCGGTCAATACGATGCGCTCGTCAACCTCACGCTGTTTCATCGCGGCGAGCAGCATGCGAATCGTGCCAAGCTTGCCACTGTCGCCCGCTTTCATCGCGGTTTTCATGTCATTGGTGATGGTTTCTTTGAGAGACATTGTGCGGCTCCTGCATGGGGGCGAAATGAGCGAGTAGAAACAAAAACGGCTCCATGAGGAGCCGCGTTTTTCTACCCAGAAGAAAAATCTAGTACATCTTGGGCGGCAATTGCATGCTGCGGATGCGCTTGTAGTGGCGCTTGCAGGCAGCAGCGTGTTTACGCTTGCGTTCGGTCGTCGGTTTTTCGTACGACTCACGGGCGCGCAGCTCCGTCAGGAGGCCCGTTTTTTCGATGGCGCGCTTAAAGCGACGCAGAGCAACTTCAAAGGGTTCGTTTTCGCGGAGTTTGATAATCATGTGCTAGATGCGCAATTACAGTTATGTAGCAGTTTCTGCTGGGTAGCCGGGTAATATAACTCGAAATGGCAAACAACTCAAGAAATGGCGAAAGGGGTGCGAGTTTGGGCGGTCGGTCGGACCTGACGGGGCTAGTGCTGGGTATCGAATCCTCATGCGACGAGACCGGCGTGGCGCTGTTTGACGGCAACTCCGGCAAAGTGGTCGCCGAAGCGCTGCATTCGCAGATCGCGCTGCACGCGCCGTATGGCGGCGTTGTGCCGGAGTTGGCAAGTCGCGACCACATCAATTACGGCCTGCGGTTGGTCGATGACGTTTTGACGAAGTCCGGTATTTCAGAGACTTCGCTGCAAGCAATTGCTTACACACAAGGGCCTGGACTGGCGGGTGCGCTCCTAGTTGGCGCGCAGTTGGCGGCGAGTTTGGCCTTTGCGTGGGACAAACCGTTGATTCCCGTTCATCACATGGAAGGGCATTTGCTGTCGCCACTGTTGGCCGATCCGGCGCCGCAGTTCCCGTTCGTGGCGCTCTTGGTTTCGGGCGGCCACACGCAGCTCATGCGAGTCGACGGCGTTGGTCGCTATGAGTTGCTCGGCGACACAATCGACGATGCGGCGGGCGAGGCGTTCGATAAATCCGCAAAATTGCTCGGCTTGGCGTACCCCGGCGGTCCCCTGCTCGCGAAATTGGCGGAGGGCGGTGATGCCGCGGCGTTCGCGATTCCGCGCCCGCTGCTGCACTCGGGCGACCTGAATTTCAGCTTTGCGGGCTTGAAGACCGCCGTCGCGAACGAGGTGCGCCACTTGACCGGCACCGCGCTGCCGGCGCGTGGCGCGGTCTCGATGCCGCAGCCGATTTTGCCGCTGGAGCATCCGCGTCGCGCCGACCTAGCCGCCTCCGTGCAAGCGGCGATCGTCGATTCGTTGGTGACCAAGTCGCTGAGAGCGCTGAAACAAACGGGTTTAAAGCAGATCGTCGTCGCTGGTGGCGTTGGCGCGAACGTTTCGCTGCGCGTGGCACTAACGGTGGGCGCGGAAAGGATTGGGGCGAAAGTCTTCTATCCGCCCGTGGCCCTGTGCACGGACAATGGCGCGATGATCGCGCACGTCGGGGCGTTGCGCCTTTCAGAAGCGACGCGCGACTACGCCGTGAATGTGCGCCCGCGGTGGGCCCTGTCGGAGTTGTTGCCAGCGACCGCCATGTAGCCGCTACCGTGTCGATGCGTTCAGCGCTTCTTAAACGCACTCTCTTTGCCCGACGCCAAGCGGGCGATGTTGTCCTTGTGCCGCCAGATCAGGAGCACGGCCATGACCAGTGCCGCGTAAAACGCAGGTCCCGGACCCAAGAACACCCAAGCCAACACCGGCGCCATCGCACTTCCGATGAGCGCCGCAA
>JAKPSO010000581.1 GCA_029571495.1 Pseudomonadota bacterium | reverse complement strand
GTCAGACAACTGCTCCACCGCGTCGCTTCGTACGCGCAAAAAGCCTGCCTGCGCCGCGTCCGGCGATGACGATGCAGTCGCGGTGGTAACTGTCTGCGGACGAATGGCCAGCTGCTGTGCCATCTCCGCCAGAGTCTTGGCCGGAGTAACCGCACTGGCAGGGGTTGCGCCAACTTCCGAAGATGAAACCACATCTGTGGTTTCAGCCTCTGTGGCAACGGGAACAGCCTCTACCGGCGGCACCATCGCGGGTGCCTCTGGCGTCGGCGCAGCCACTACGAAACGTGGCAACAACGTGTCCTTTTCACCTCTGCGCAATGCTTCCAACAGGAATGCGATGTCGTCGAGATGTTCGTCAAAACTGTCGAACAGTTCTGCGTTGACGACGCCGGAGGCGTCGACCAAATTCGTCTCAAAAATGTGGGCCAACTCACCCAAACGCATCGCACCAGCCATTCGCGCGCTACCCTTAAGCGTGTGCAGCGTGCGCTTCAGGCCATCACCGTGGTGCAGATTGTGGACATCCTTTCGCCACGCTGAAACCGTCTCAGTAGCACGTGGGTAGAGCTCCTCGGCCTCCTCCAAGAAGATCGGCAACACCTGCGCGTCGAGATCGTCGCGGATCTCAGCGAGCGGATCGTCCTCCGCACGCGGTGGATAGTCAGCGATAGCAACGTTGGTCGCAGGAAACTCCGGTGACGCATCTCGGCTCGGGGTAGCGATGGTGGCAATCAGCGCACTAACGCCAGTGGCCACTGCAGCGACCGTTGCGACTTTTCCAGTGGACGCGGCAACAGGCACACTGGCCACGTCGGGAGTTGTCTCGGCGACACTTGCAACCGCTTCAGTGTCGGACTTTGCGATTACCGGTGCCTCCGCCGAGGCAGGCGCGCTTGGTTCGGCGCTGTGCTGTAGCGGCGCTTCAGGGGTCTCTAGCGACCCCGCGCTGTCCGCCCCCGCAGGAACCGTCGCAACTAGTGGAGAGTGCGCCGAGGTCTCGACACCTTGTGTAGGGGCAAAAGGAGTCGCTGTTTGCTCTTCGCTGATATGCGTTGACGCGCTGTGATCGACGGCGCTGATCGCTGCATCGTGACTCTCAAGCGCGAGCGAGGGGTGGTGCGCGACATCTGCGACCACCTTGTCGTTGGACGCGATTACTGCGTCAGCGACTCTCGCTTGCGTCTTATCGTCAGTGAATGCAAGTTCAGGTTGCAGGGCATCAAGATGGGGCGCATGAAACTCCCAGGCCTGGTCCTCAGCGTGGCTTTGCTCCAACAATTCAATTTCGACGCCCCGCGCGTCGTGCCCCGTCTCAGCGATAAGCTCGTGCAAGCGAATGCGGGCTTGTTCGAGTTCAGTGTGCTCCTCCGGCGATGGCGCCGCGTGCGCCTGAAGCCTTAACGTCAACGTCCGCAAACTCTGCACAGCATCAAAAATCGCAGGCAGCGCCTCTGGTGCGCGTCCTGCTCGCCGAACGGCCATCAGCGCGGCTTCTAGAAGTCCCGCGAAGTCGCCGATCTCGACAAATCCTGCTGTGCGATGAATCCCGCACAGAGTATGGCTCGCGCGAACCATTGCGTCGCTCGGCAGCATGCCCGGGTCGAATTGCATGAGCGTTTGCTCGTACTCGAGCGTTTGCAAATGCACACGGCTCTCATCGGTCAAGATCGAGAAGAGTGCTCGGGATACCGTCACGCCGAGTATGTGTAACTCGTCGTCTTTGGGTTCAAACCCTCCCATGAAATCGCGCATCGATACTTCGTGCACTTCGATCTCTGGGAGGTGCGCCGACGAAATCGATTCTGCGAACTCGTCAAGCGCGGGCAGCGAAGGTGCGGCCGACGTGATCGCGGCGGCCCCGGAGATTGATTCGCCGTGCCCACCAGAGGTTATCTCCACTGGTGCCGTAGCGTGGTCTTTATCACACGCCGTAATCAGGTCGTCGAAGACCGAGGTGTCAACGACAGCATTGTGGTGCTGCTTCAACGCCTCGGTCCACTGTTGAAATTGGCGAGCGGCCGTATCAACGAGCGCGACTTCAGCCTCAGTTAACGACCGATCGCTTTCGATGGCTCGATTGAGCACTCGCTCGACTCGCCATGCCGCCTCGGCAAAGTCGGTGAGTCCAACCATCCTCCCGCTGCCTTTGAGGGTGTGGAATGAGCGTCGCGTGTCAACGATCAAGTCTCGGCGACCATGATTGGAGCGAAGATCAACGACGTTATGCTGGACCGTTGCGAGAACCTCGCCAGCTTCCTCAACAAAAATCTCCAGGAGCGCGGTGTCACGCTCCTCTTGCTTGGAGTCGACCAAACGAGAGGTTTCAGCCGACGTCGGCGGCGTTTGCGTGAGCGAACCTGCGGCAGCCGCCACGGCGGCGCTCAAGGCGTCGCCATGTGTATCGCCACGATCCAGAAGACGCAACGCTTCGGACGACGCGGCAGACAAACCAGGATCAGACAGTAGTTCGGCGTCTTGCCGCACGCCCTGTAGCGAGGCGCGCAGCGAGTCACGCATTTCGCCGATATCCGATTGACCGCCCATGGCGCGCACAAGTGGGCGCAGCTTGCGCTGGTGCTCAGCGAGCGAGGCTTCGACGCTGTCGTCCTCAGGTACCACAGCAGTACCTTCGCCCAAGAAGCGTCGCTTGAGACCCGACAGCACTTCATCGGCATCGCGGTCGCGGCGCTCTCGAACGTCCACGTAAAAACTCAGGCCTGCCAGAACGTCGGCGAGAGAGTCAATGTCGTGGGCGCTGAGCGCAGTATCTGCTTTCACTGCGTCAATGAGACGCTCGGAAGTCTTCGACAACAGCTCGTTCGCGTCATCCCAGCCCAGCATGCGCATTGCGCCGGAAACTTGGCCAAGTAGCGCCGGCACAGGTTTGAGTTCCTCGGTCGCGCTACGGTCTCTAAACACAACATCAAGGGCCTGTTCGACGAGACGCATGTTGGCGCGTATCTCGCGTGCGACTTGCGATACGGTCTGTTTTTCTTGCGCCAAACGTGTAAGCGAGTCGCTCTCACCTTCGGCTTTAAGTTCATGCGGAATCGGGGCGTTTGAACTTGCGTAGGAGAGTCGTTGAAGCGCCCGCTCCACTTGACTGCGGAAGGTGCGCGGAAGAGAGGCGATGTGTTCCAGGGCCGTCTGCGCCAAGATCAAGCAACCGGCAAACTCCATCGACAACTCTTCGTTGATGGCTTTGCCTTCCGTAACGTTTGCAGCTGCTGTCGCGATGCCTCGACCGAGCATCCCAAATTCTTGAATGCGCAACGCGTCGCACGCTGCGGGCATTTCGGCAGCCGCTTCAGCCAACTTTGAATGCGCGTTCGAGCGTCCGGAATTTAGGCTCGTCCACGCGTCCTTGCACCGTTGCAAGATCGCGTTGAGTTTGTCGATGGAAGGTTGCAACGCGACGATATCGATGTCGCGCGGAATCCGCTTCGGCACCAACACATCCAATTCGTAGAGCGCCTTAACTTCATCGACAATCGGATGCCCGGAGCGCGCACGCGCTAAGTGGTACAGGACTTCGCGACGTAAACGATCGGCGACGCGCGTTGAGCCTTCCACGAAACGGCGCATTTGCAGGTCAACACGCGCCATCAATTGTTTGAGCGCTGTCGATGGCTCGACAAATTCGCCATAAACCGCTTCTAGCAGCGCATGCGTCGCCATCCAAAAGGATCGCTGCGAGGGCAACGGATAGGCGGCTTCGATCTCTGCGACCGATTTACGCATTTCGTTCAGGCCAGCCTGACTCCCGCGCAGCCATCGCAACAGCCCTTGTTGGAAATCGCGACGTTGCCGCAGCAAGAACGCCGGCATCCGCGACGGCTCGGGTGGTTCAGCGTTGGCCAAACGTGCGGGGCGCCTCGATAGATCGGGGAAGAAAAGGTCAGCTGGAGCGTACTTTGTACCGCGCAGCTTGCCGAGCGCGAGGTACTCGGAAATGAACCGCAACGGCACGGGCGCGGAGCCACTCGCCATTTCCTTGAGGTGCGAGAGGAGACGTCTGCAGCCTCGATCTACCAAGTCGATGGCTTGAGGCGAAACTAGCGGGATATCGGCGGCGAAATGACGCTCAAATTCTTGCACCAGAATCGCAAGTCCTTCGATCCCAACCAGCTCGAAAGCGCCGGAAACCTGATGCAGCTCCGCTCGAACAATGTCCCGACTCTCGGTGGTCGGATGTGAGCGAAGCTGCTCAAGCGCCGCGAGGGCGCGATAGAGCGCGTTGTCAATCTCCGCCTTTACCCATGTAATGGGGCCGCTATCGAGTTCGAGCGGAATATCAATTGCCACAGCGCTTCGACTCCTAGGAGATTAAACCTTGAAGCCCGCGACCGAGCCACGCAATGTCTGCGCAAGTCGACCGAGTTCTTCAATCGAAACGTTCGTTTGCTGCGTTCCGCGCGACGTCTCTTCCGTAACCGCCAAAATGTCCTGCATGCCCCGCGTAACTTCCGACACGGAAGCAGACTGCGTGTCGGTCTGGTTGGAAATGTTGCCCACCAAGGTCGCAAGATCTTTCGAAACGCGGCTGATTTCCGCGAGCGCTTGACCGGCGGCGTCAGACAGGCGCGTTCCTTCGACCACGCCTTGAGTCGTTTTTTCCATAGCGTTGACAGCGTCTTGCGTATCGGCCTGAATCGCGCGCACCAAAGCTTCGATCTGTTTGGTGGCTTCGCCGGAGCGTTCAGCGAGGCGCTGCACCTCCTCCGCAACCACCGTGAAGCCGCGTCCCGCCTCGCCGGCAGACGCCGCCTGAATTGCTGCGTTTAGAGCCAGAACGTTCGTTTGCTCGGTAATGTCGGAAATCAGCTCAACGATTTCACCAATTTCTTGCGAGCTTTCACCAAGACGCTTAATGCGTTTCGAGCTATCTTGAATTTGCGCTCGAATTTCGTTCATACCCGCGATCTGGTTCTGTACCGCGAGGGCGCCTTGTTCCGCTGCGGAGAGCGATTGCTTTGCAACTTTTGCGCCTTCGGATGCCGATGCTGATACCTCATTAATGGATTGCGCCATCTGCAGCACTAATGCGCTCGAGCGTTGAATCTCGCCGGATTGCCGTTGTGATGCTTGGAACAAACGCTGCGAAATGGCTTGCGCCGCTTGTGTCGCGCCAGCAACTTCACCCGTCGTCGCATTAATGTCTGAAACGACCTTACGAAGCTCGTCCACCGTGAAGTTGATGGAGTCGGCAATCGCGCCAGTCACGTCTTCGGTAACGCTCGCCTTCACAGTTAGATCGCCGTCTGCGAGCGTGCCCATTTCGTTCAGGAGCTTCAAAATGGCTTCTTGGTTTCGCTGGTTCTCCCGTTCGTTTTCAGCGGCGCGAACCCGAGCTTCGTTGAGGAACAAGTAGCCCAACGCGATACCAAACACCAGAGACAACAGCCCCAACAAAGCCGCAAGCCAGAGAGCGATATTCGAAGAGTTTCCCGTGCCCTGATACGCGGCCGTCAATGCCTTAGCGCCGTTCATGAGCGGCTCCGCCTCGACAGTAATCACCTTGGCTGCCTGTTTGCCGGTCAGGAGCCGCGGCATCGCTCGCAGCACCTCGACCAATTTCTTTTCCGTTTCTTGAAATTTCGTTCCTAACTCGGTCAACGTTTGCCGAGCTTCGCCGTCGCGCACAGCGGTCACACGCAGCGCGTCGCTGCCTTGCGTAAGGCCGTTGACAATGTCGCGGAACGTCGCCGTATCTTTGCCAAGCAGAAACGCCACATCGGAATCCACTTCGTCGCCGATGAGCGCATTGGCGTTCTTTGCGATACGTTGCGTCAACATGACGAGGTTGTTGGCCAAAGCGAATTCGCGTCCGCCGGACCCCGAGAGTTGCGTTGATAGTTGTTCCGCAAGTTCCAGCAGGCCTTGATTGCCTTGGTTCACACTCGTAACCGCTTGCGAGAGCGAAGTCAGTACTCCGCGCGCAGCAACCAACTCATCCACCTTGCCGTTCACGAGCGCCCACCGCTTCTCGAGTTCCGCAACGGCCTCTTTGGCGGCATCTGTACGCGGGGCGTTGAGTGTTACACCTTCATAGTCTGAACCGGTTGCAAGCGCGTTGAGGTTTGCGGCAAAGACTTTGCGGCTCGACTCAAGCACGTCAAACCCGCTGGTACCGCCCATCTCTGATTGCGCACCACCGCGCGCGAGACGTTGCGCAAGCATTTGCAGCTCCGTCGCCGCCTCAAGCTGAGCCAAATTCTTTCGCGATTCGAGGGCGTACCACGCGAACAGCGCAAGCATCAATATGAAGCTCGTTGCGAGCGCTATGCCTAAATATTTGAACTGGGTCGCCGTCGGCAAATGCCCAATGAGCGGGAGCGGGCGAACGGTTTTCCCCCCGCGAGCGGCGGCACGCAATTGTTCAACCACTGAGCCCGCCTGTTCGGCCTCCATCGCGCTCGCGATACCGGTATCGCCTGCCAGCGGTGACGCAACAACGGTTGGTATATCCGCGATTTCTGTCGAACGCTTGCCCTTGAAGACTTTTCCTAACGTTAGCTTCATAGCCCCGATCCCATTAATTTTTCAGTGAACTATCTGCAGAAATTCCGGGTCGATCGCGAGACGTGCGAGATCAACCTCAACCCAAGGAATTCCATCACGATCAACCCACGACGCACTCTCCCACGTACGAGATAGCGGCGCGTCATGCGCGCTCATTTCATCGAGTAGTCGCAGCCCTACCACCCGTGACACCACGAGGCCCGCGCGCAACTTGCCAAGGCGCTGACCAAGCAAAATAAGTCGGCGTGCTCCAATGTCGGACGGCGTATGCACACCGAGCCAAGCGGCCATATCGGTCACCGCATACAAGCCGCCGCGAACATTGGTAACACCCAGAAACCAGTCGCGCGTCATTGGTACTGCAGCGATCTCCGTCAGCGGCGCGACCTCGGAAATGTCGTCCAAATCGAACAAATATCCCTTTCCTGCGACTTCAACGGCCAGTCTGGACTTACGCTGCGGCAGTTCGGCGGCTTGCCGCAGACGTAGCGCAAGTGCCTGCTGAAAATCGCGTAGGCGAGTTCTGTCACGAGCCACTGCGACCTCCTAAGACGATGCCAAGAGCCATGCCAGACCACGCAGCCTCCCGGGCTGCTGCAGAACTAGTACGCGTAGAAATGGTTGTGGCGAACGATTTCACGATTCAAGGCGGGCAATCTTTTCGAGCAATTCAGCGCCAACCACGGGTTTCACGACGTAGTCGCGAGCCCCCTGACGCATTCCCCAAATCTTGTCCGTCTCTTGGCTCTTTGTAGTGCAGATGATGACAGGAATATGTTTTGTCGCCTCATCCCGCGCGATCACGCGCGTCGCCTGAAAACCGTTGAGGCCCGGCATGACCACATCCATCAAGATGAGGTCAGGAAGAAGGGCCTTAGCTTGCGCTAACGCCTCCTCGCCACTGTCGCAGGTATTCACTTCAAATCCCGCTCGCCGCAAAATCTCTGAGATTGCATGCCTCTCTGTTGGAGAGTCATCCACCACTAAAACTCGTTTCACTGCCATCTTCAATGACCTCCGTTAATAGCGCGGTCGCGGTTCGAAAACGACGCGACGGCTGAAATCAGGCTTTCTTTCGTGAAAGGTTTGGTCAGATACTGGTCTGACCCCACCATTCGGCCCCGCGCACGATCAAACAAACCGTCTTTGGAGGAAAGCATCACGACGGGAGTCGATTTGAACTTTGCATTTTTCTTGATCAACGCACAAGTAAGGTAACCATCGAGGCGCGGCATCATGATGTCAACGAAGATCACGTCGGGTCTGTGATCTGCAATTTTTGCGAGCGCATCAAACCCATCATCCGCAAGAATCACCTGACACCCCGCTTGCAGCAAAAAGATTTCAGCACTTCGTCGAATCGTGTTGCTGTCATCAATCACCATGACCTTGAGACCCTCCACTTCGGAAGTTGTCGCGATAGGATCAGTCAATTGGATGGCTCCATCATCAAGGAAAGAACATTGTCATATAGTTTGACACGTCAGCCCCCGGTTTTCGACAGAAACCGAAAATTTAGTTGGGTTTTTCGCTGCGTGTGGGTGGCGTGCAACGATCATATGTTATTGCGCACTCCGTGCCTAGCAACGCGCAACGATTGCGTCATTTCTTTTGGTTGAGGCCGAGAAATAACTTGTACGCGACATTGTCCGTCTCTTCTACCCACGCGTAACCCAGCTTTGCGATGCGGCTCAGGAACTCATCGACTTTGCTACGGTCCGTCGACGGGGCTTGAATACCCGCAAGCACGCGCCCGACATCGGCCCCTTGATTTCGATAGTGAAACAGCGTGATGTTCCAGTTGCTGTTCATAACTCGTAAGAACTGGGCAAGGGCACCCGGTCGCTCCGGGAAGTCAAATCTAAATACTCGCTCGCCAGCCGCTCCAGGGGAATGCCCGCCTACCAAATGACGGACGTGTAATTTCGCCATTTCGTTATCAGTCAGATCGACTGGATGCAAGCCAGCAACTCTGAATTCTTTAAGCAGCTGCGCCGATTCCTTTTTGTGCGCTACCTCAATGCCAACAAAGACGTGCGCCTCGCCAGAACCGCCCGTCGTATTCGCGTAGCGGTAGTTAAATTCCGTTACTGAGCGCGGCCCGAGAAGGTCACAAAACTGGCGAAAGCTGCCAGGCTTTTCGGGCAGGGTAACCGCGAAGACAACCTCACGCTGCTCTCCAAGCATCGCTCGTTCGGCAACGAAGCGCAGTCGATCAAAGTTCATGTTTGATCCACAGGCGACGGCCACGTAGGTTTTGCCTTTACTCCGGTGCTGTTCCGCGTATTTCTTGAGGCCGGCAATCGCCGCCGCGCCGCCAGGCTCGAGCACCGATCTGCAATCGGTGTAAACGTCTTTGATCGCGGCGCATATCTCGTCGTTGGTTACGAGGACCGTATCGTCAACGAGCTGCTGACAGAGGCGAAAGGTCTCTTGCCCTACTTTCTTGACTGCGATTGCGTCCGCAAACAACCCGACGCTATCGAGCTCGATACGTTTTCCGGCCTTCAATGACGCGGTCATCGCCGCTGAATCGTATGGTTCGACCGCAATGACTTTGGTCTTCGGCCGAACTGCTTTTACGTAAGAGGCAATGCCAGCGATTAATCCGCCGCCGCCAACGGCGACAAAAATGGCGTCGATATCGCCCTGATGTTGGCGCAAAATTTCCATGCCGATCGTGCCCTGCCCCGCGATGACGTCGGGGTCGTCATACGGGTGAATGAATGCGCGTCCACCTTTCTGCGCTATCTCTAGCGCATGTTCATACGAATCCGAGTACGACTCGCCAAAGAGTACGACGTTCGCGCCACGCGCGCGCACCGCGTCCACCTTGATCGCTGGTGTGGTCTTGGGCATCACAATGGTGGCGCGCGCACCCAACTTTTGGGCGGAAAGGGCGACGCCTTGGGCATGGTTGCCGCTACTGGCGGCGACGACGCCAGCGGCCAACTGCTTTGCGCTTAGGTGCGCCATTTTGTTGTACGCCCCACGCAGCTTGAATGAAAAGACAGGTTGCTCGTCCTCGCGCTTTATGAGCACGTGGTGGCCAAGCCGTTCCGACAGCAATGGCGCTTTTGTGAGCGACGTCTCGATGGCAACGTCATACACCTTCGCATTTAGAATGCGAGTCAAGTAATCCAAGGTAATTCCCCATTCAGTCTCGGCAAGTCGCGACGGTACGTGCCTCGCGGTTTACCGCACGGTGAATTTTAGACCCGCACGCGGTGTAGCCAAAGGCAAGGTATGTCCGATCCATCCAAAGAAACGCTCAAATTGCACGCCGCGCAGGCCGCCCTACAGTTCGTGGTTCCAGGCGCGATTTTGGGCGTTGGAAGCGGCAGCACCGTAAATGTTTTTGTGTCGCTGCTTGAGCCGATCCGATCAACGATCCCCGGTGCCGTGGCCGCCTCCAAATCCACCGAAGCCGCGCTACGCACCGCCGGCATTCCAATTCTTGATTTGAATGCGGTGGAATCAATTCCCGTTTACGTGGATGGTGCCGACGAAATTGACCCCGACTTCTCGTTGATCAAAGGTGGTGGTGCTGCCCTGACGCGCGAGAAGATCATTGCGACTGCATCGGACACTTTCGTGTGCATCGTCGACGCGTCGAAGCGAGTCAAGCAGCTCGGTACGTTTCCGTTGCCGATTGAGGTGGTGCCAATGGCCATCAATTCGATCACCCGCAGCATCGCGCGCATGGGAGGCATAGCAACCGTTCGCGCAGGCGTGGTCACGGACAACGGCAATCTTATATTGGATGTGCGCGGCCTGTCATTTGTTGATACGGCGCTGTTGGAGTCCGAACTGAACCAATTGCCCGGCGTTGTGACCAACGGGATCTTCGCCAAGCGGCGAGCTGACATATGTATCTGCGCAGGTGTCGACGGTGTTACGGTCGAGCGTCGGCCGGCGACTTAAGCGCCTAGTGCCATTGCCTGACGATGCCGGATTGTTTCGTCAATGCCTCAACGATCGCCGCGTGCGCTGCTTCTGACGGGGCTGAAACTTCAATGGGAAGTATCGAAGGCATCGGATCTTGGCTAATCGCGCCCAACAGTTCTGCGGTAGGCGTAAGATTTTCTGTCGCGATTTCCAACGTGCCCTGCCCTCGCGTCATCGCGAAGTAGACTTCCGCCAAAAGGCGTGCGTCTAGCAATGCGCCGTGAAGATTGCGATGGGAGTTGTCCACGCCCAAACGATCGCACAGTGCGTCCAATGAATTCCGCTTTCCGGGGAACTTCTCTTTGGCCATCACTAACGAGTCGGTCACGGTCAGCTGTCGTTTGCCTACAGGCGGTTGCCGCAATCGTGCCAGCTCCGAATCGATGAACGACACATCGAATGGTGCGTTGTGAATCACGACGCGCGCGCCCGCCAAGAAACTCATAACCTCGTCGGCGATAGTCGAGAATTTGGGTTTGCCGCGCAGATCGTCCCACGAAAATCCATGTACAGCGGTCGCGCCTGCGTCTATTTCACGCTCAGGATCGACATAGAAGTGCAAGCTCTTTCCAGTCAGCTCGCGTCCGACTGCTTCAACCGCCGCGATCTCAATAATGCGGTGTCCTAAGCGAGCGTCGAGACCGGTCGTCTCGGTATCGAGAAAGACCAGTCGCTCAAGTACTTCCATGTCTATTCAAGGTTTCTTGTATTTCTTTGATGGCTAGTTCGATCTCTGCGTCAGTCAGCGCGGGGCGGCCAGTACTTGGTTCAGCAAGCGTGATGGTGCGGTCCATTTGCGTGCTGAATTCTCCCATCGCAAGCGTCTCAGTATGTGTTGTGGTGAACGTATCCGACCAGTCGGCAGCGCTTCCTGCCCACCGAACGGCGATGATGCTCAAGTTGTCTGCATCGCGCCCGGCGCGACGCTCCGCCTCAGAGAGTACTTCAGGTGACGCCTTAGTTAAGTCCGAACTAGACAGCCTAGCAACCAGTTCATTGTCACCGTAGGCGCTCCACAAGCCGTCGGAACACAGCATCAGTACGTCCCCGGAGTAAAGCGGCACGCGCGCAGAGAAATCAACCGTCGGGTCCACGCCGCCTCCAAAGCAACTAAACACCTTATTTCGGTCAGGGTGCCTCATTGCTTCCTC
>JAKPSO010000543.1 GCA_029571495.1 Pseudomonadota bacterium | reverse complement strand
TTAACTGAAATTCACCCGCAAGTACCAACCAGAAGCCGCATAAGCCAAAAAGCCATAGATGGTTCTATGCGTCCGCACATGCACTGGATGCGCATAAATTCTGTCTCCTAATGACGACATACAAGCGCCGCCGTGAATGTGAGTGCACGCACACTAGCAACTATTTCCATTGTGAAAAGTCTGAACCTCTGTCACAATTTTGCAAACGACCGGACATACACACACGTGAAATTGATTCTACGGGGCCTGATGCCCGCCGCCCGCAGCGTAAACACTGCGCATGTAGCCGCTGCAGCGATCGCTTTGATCGCGAGCGTTGCTGCGTTTGCGGCTCCAACGGGCTTCTCCGTGCGCAGCGACGTGGATCGGAAGCTCTACAGCATCGACATGGCGACGGGCGTTGCCTCAGAGTTAGGACCGACTGGTTTTAGCAAGATTGAAGGTTTGGCGATCAACGAAGCGGGCGAGATCTACGGCGTCAATCCGCCGACCGGGCAACTGGTCAAGTGTTCGCCGCTGACTGGCGCGTGCACATCCGTTGGCGTACTTGCTGGGCTGCCGCAAATCCAGACAAACGCCGGATTGACTTTTTCGTCGTCGGGCGTGCTTTACTTGGCCGTGAATGCTGTGATCTATCGCGTCGATCCGGCAACCGCAAACGCGACAGCGCTGGGTACGACTGGTCCCGCGCTGTCGGGACTTGCTGGTGTCGCACCGACAGACAACTGTCCGTCCGGCGTCTTTGGCATGGGTGGCAATAATGACAAAGGTAAGCTCTTTTGTATTAATACGAGCAATGGCGCCGCAACACTCTTGGGCAGTATCAATTTGACGCCACTCGATGTCGGCTTGGACGGCGATTCCACAACGGGCTTGGTGTGGGGAATCACCAACGATGTTCCAGGCAAAGTGTTTGCCGTAACGCCGGCGACGCTTGCGGTAACCAACGTCAACACCGTGACGGTAGACGGTGTCGAAATCGGCGGCTTCGAAAGCCTCGCGATCTTCCATACCATCAAGCCGACTGCTGGTAGTGGCGACCCGCAAGGCGTGATCGGCATACCTACTCTCGCCGACTGGGCGCTTGTTTGTCTATCGACGCTTCTTTTCGCTGTAGGCGCGCAGAACGCGCGTCGTAGAACCTTGTCCGCGAAGGCTTCAAAGCGCAAATAGCGATGCCAGCGCCGCGCCCGGATCAGGCGCGCGCATGAACGCTTCTCCGACCAGAAACCCGTGCACGTCGTGTGAACGCATGTACAATACATCCTCGCGCGTGAGAATGCCGCTTTCCGTGATGACACGTTTGCCGTTGGGGACCCGAGCGAGCAAATCGGTGGTTGTCGCGAGAGACACATTGAAGCTGCGAAGGTCTCGGTTGTTGATGCCGATGAGCGAAGTCTTCAAAGTGAGTGCAACGTCGAGTTCCTGAGCATCGTGCGATTCGACCAACACGTCCATGCCAAGCTCGTGCGCGAGCGCTTCCAGCGCGCGCATTTGGTGTGGCTCAAGCGCGCCGACGATCAGCAAGATGCAGTCCGCCCCCATCGCGCGCGCCTCGAACACTTGGTAGGCGTCAACGATGAAATCTTTGCGAATAACGGGAAGATCGCACGCCGCGCGCGCCTCCTGCAAGTAAGCCGTGGCACCCTGAAAATACGGCGCATCAGTCAGTACCGATAAGCACGCGGCGCCGCCGGTTGCATAGCTTTGGGCGATCTCCGCAGGCGAAAAATTTTCGCGCAGTATGCCCTTGCTCGGGCTTGCCTTCTTAATCTCGGCGATGACGGCACTCTCGCCTCTGGCAATCTTCTTCTCGATTGCAGCAGCGAAGCCGCGCGCTGGTGCTTTCGCCGTTGCCTCGGCTTCTGCGCGCACCGCGGAGAGCGGCTTCAAGCGCATGGCAGCAGCGATCTCGTCGTGCTTGGTGGCGATGATCTTGTTTAGGATGTCACTCACAACGTCTCTTTCGTTTTGGGGACGAACGGCTAATCGCTAGACGGAGCGCGTGAATTCCGCAAACTCGTCGACTTTCTTGCGTGCGGCACCACTTGCAACGGCGGACCGTGCAAGAGCAATTCCATCGCGCAAATTCGCGGCGAGATTGGCCGTGTACAGCGCCGCACCAGCGTTTAGCAACACCACATTGAGCGCAGGCGAATCTTTGCCTTCCAATGCGCCGAGAAGCATCGCTTTTGATTGCTCTGGTGTGTCGACTTTCAAGTTTCGCGTAGCACTCATCGTGAAGCCAAAATCTTCTGGATGAATCTCGTACTCCGTGATCCTGCCGTCCTTAAGTTCGCCCACGAGCGTTCCCGCGCCGAGCGAGATTTCATCGAGCGAATCCCGCCCATGCACGACCATCACATGCTTCGCACCGAGCTTTTCCATCACGCGCACCTGAATGCCCACGAGATCGCTGTGAAACACACCCATCATCGTGTTCGGCGCGCTGGCCGGGTTGGTAAGCGGCCCGAGGATATTGAAGATGGTCTTCACGCCCAACTCGCGACGAATCGGCGCGACGGCCTTCATCGCCGAATGATGGTTCGGCGCGAACATAAAGCCGATGCCGGTTTGTTGGATGCTGCGCGCGACTTGTTCTGGGCTCAGCATGATGTTCACGCCCAAAGCTTCCAAGACGTCAGCCGCGCCGCTCTTCGACGAGACGCCGCGATTGCCGTGTTTTGCAACCTTTGCGCCGGCGGCGGCAGCGACGAACATCGAAGCCGTCGAGATATTAAAGGTGTGCGACAAATCGCCACCAGTGCCGACGATATCGACGAGATTGGGCTCGTTCTCAACTGGAACTTTTGTTGAAAGCTCGCGCATCACGCGCGCTGCAGCGGCGATTTCGCCGATGGTTTCCTTTTTAACGCGCAGTCCCGTTAACAACGCGCCGGCTTGTGCGGGCGTGAACTCTCCCGCCATGAGCTTACGCATTAGCGAGAGCATTTCGTCTTCAAATATTTCGCGATGATCGACGGTGCGCTGAATCGCTTCAGAAATAGAGATGGGCATGATGTGGGTGCCTATAAATTCAAAAAGTTGCGAAGCAAATCATGACCGTACTCGGTGATGATGGATTCGGGGTGAAACTGCACGCCCCAGACGGGTAGCGTTTTGTGGCGCACTCCCATGATCTCGCCGTCGTCACTCTCAGCAGTAACTGAAAGTTCTGCGGGAAGCGTGGCACGGTCGATGACCAACGAGTGATAGCGAACGACCGTGTAAGGCGACGGAATTGCCGAAAAACAATCTTGACGGTTGTGCGTGATTTCGGAGGTCTTGCCGTGCATGACGCGTTTGGCGCGAACTATCTTTCCGCCAAAAGCCGCGCCGATACTTTGGTGACCGAGGCATACGCCAAGGATCGGCAGTCTGCCCGCAAATTCCTTGATGAGTGGCACGGAAATACCTGCTTCGTTTGGCGTGCAGGGTCCGGGCGAAACCACGATGCGTTCGGGCTTTTTCGCAGCAACGCCCGTAAGGTCAATCGCGTCATTGCGAACCACGTCTACTTCTTGCCCGAGTTCGCCGAAGTACTGCGCAAGGTTGTAAGTAAAGCTGTCGTAGTTGTCGATGATGAGCAGCATCAGCGTGCTCCTGCGAAATAGTCTTTGACGCTGGCCACGAAACGAAGGATGTCTTCACGCGAAACGTCTAAGTGCGTCACCAGCCGTGCCGCATAGACGCCCTGCATCAACATTCCGCGCGACGCGAGAGATGTCTCCAGCGGCTTCGCGTGCTGTTCAGGAATGTTTAGGAAAACTACGTTCGTCGCTTGTCCTAACACCGCAATTTCGGGGATTTCACGTAGGCCAGATGCAAGCAATGCTGCGTTGTCATGATCCTCTCGCAACCGCTCAACCTGATGCTCTAGTGCATAAATGCAGGCAGCTGCAAGCGAGCCGATTTGCCGCATGCCACCGCCAAGCATCTTGCGCCACCGATGCGCGCGCTCGATGAACGCTTTGTCGCCGACAAGCACCGCACCCACCGGCGCGCCGAGCCCTTTGGAAATACACAACGACGCCGAATCAAACGGCGCGAGAATGTCCGCAATCGTCGTCTCACTCGCCACCGCGGCGTTGAAGGCGCGCGCGCCATCGAGGTGAACGCTTAAGCCTTTGCTGCGGGCTAGCGCGGCGGCCTCCAGGACGTAGGAATGCGGCAATACGCGACCTCCCCAAGTGTTCTCAAGGGCGAGCAATTTACTGCGTGCGAAGTGCGTACCCAGGCCCGTACCGAACGGTTTTACGGCGGCGGAAATCTTTGCCAGTGGAATTGTGCCGTCCGCTTCTTGTTCTAGCGGCTGCGGTTGAATGCTTCCGAGCACCGCTGCGCCACCGCCTTCCCAACGATATGTGTGCGCCATCTGACCGACGATGTATTCGTCACCGCGCTCGCAGTGTGACATCAGCGCCGCGAGATTGCTTTGCGTGCCGGACGGGAAAAAGAGGGCGGCGTCTTTCCGCGTCAGTTCGGCGGCCATCCCTTGCAACCGGTTCGCGGTAGGGTCGTCGCCCCACACGTCGTCACCAACAGCAGCGGCGTTCATAGCGGCGAGCATGCCGGGCGTTGGGCGCGTGACGGTGTCGCTGCGGAGGTCAATCACTTTGCTCATGCTGCGCCCCCATCCAAACCGCGTTGCACCATCTCCGCCGCGCGCAGCACGGACCGCGTCTTTTGCAGTGTTTCTTCCCACTCTTTGCTTGGCACTGAGTCGTGCACGATGCCCGCACCGGCTTGCGCATAGAGCTTGCCGTTCTTAATGACGCCAGTGCGAATGGCGATGCACATATCCATGTCGCCCTGATAGCTCATGTAGCCGACCGCACCGCCGTAAATGTTGCGCTTGACGGGCTCGACTTCGTGGATGATTTCGAGCGCACGAATTTTCGGCGCGCCTGAGAGTGTGCCCGCCGGGAATGTGGCGCGCAACACGTCGATGTTGTTGGTGTCGGGTTTCAACGTGCCCTCAACGTTGCTCACAATGTGCATCACATGCGAGTAGCGCTCGACGATCATCTTGTCTTTCACCACGACTGAGCCGGTCTTGGCGATGCGGCCGACGTCGTTGCGGCCCAAGTCGATGAGCATCACGTGCTCTGCGACTTCCTTTTCATCGGCCAAAAGTTCGGCAGCGAGCGCGTCGTCTTCCTCGCGATTGGCACCGCGTTTTCGCGTGCCAGCAATGGGACGCACCGTGACCGAATCGCCTTCTTTGCGCACGAGAATTTCGGGCGACGCGCCGACCACGTGAAAGTCGCCAAAGTTGTAGAAGAACATGTAAGGCGACGGGTTCAGGGTACGTAGCGCCCGATAAAGGGAAATCGGTGGCTCCGGGAAGTCCATTTCCATACGCTGCGAAGGCACGACCTGCATGCAGTCACCGGCCGCAATGTAGTCCTTGCACACTTGGACCGCGGCTTCGTACGCGGCTTGCCCCATCTGTGAGTGCGGCTCCACGACGGTGGTCGCGTGCTGCAGCGGAAGCTTCGCGGGTTCGTGCAATTTCGCACGTAATTCTGCAAGCCGCTTGGTCGCGCTTTGATACGCGTCGGGCTTTGACGGATCGGCGTACACAATGAGAGAAATCTTGCCAGAGAGATTGTCAACGACGGCGAGCTCTTCCGTGAGCAGCAACAAAATGTCGGGCACTCCCAATTGATCGGTGCGCGGTTGATCGAAGTATCGCTTGCCGACGCGGGGCTCGATGTATCCCACAGTCTCGAAGCCGAAATAACCTGTTAGTCCACCGCAGAATCGCGGCAGACCGGGGATCGTCGCGACCTTGAACTGAGCTTGGTAGGCTGCGATGTAATCGAGTGGGTCTTCTACGACCTGTTTGTTCGGGCCTAGCGGCGTGATGTGAGTCACTTCTTTGCCTCGCACCTCGATGCGGGTTCGCGTGCGAAGTCCGATAAAGCTGTAGCGCCCGAAGCGTTCACCGCCGACGACCGATTCCAGTAGGAAGGTGTAGCGGTCGTTGGCGAGCTTTAAATAGATCGACAGCGGTGTGTCGAGGTCTGCGAGGGTGTGTTCAACGAGCGGAATGCGAGTGAAGCCTTGTTGAGCAAGCTTCAGAAATTCTTGTTCGGTCATGATGCAACATGTCTAAAAGTGTCGGGGCAGAGCTCTTGGCTGCGGCGCCGGTTGGGGCGCATGCGCCCGCAGCTGGCGCAAAGAATTAGATTGGTAGGCTAACGCCACCAACCCCCAAAACTTTGCCACCCAAAGGGTGCTACGCGCGCCGACAGAAACATGTTGTGTGCTTTGAATGTGCCCGACTTAGGTATCGAGCAGAGCAGGAATATCCGTAAATGTACTCACGATTGCGTTTGCGCGCAAATCGACGAGGTTTTCGCCTTCGCTGTAGCCATATGTCATCAACACAACCGGTGAGCCGGCGGCCTGAGCGGCGCGACTGTCGTTGCCTGAGTCGCCGATCATCAACATCTGGCGCGGATGCACGCGATGTTGTCCCGCCGAATAGAAAATCATGCCAGGGTCTGGTTTGTTTGAGGTCAGCGTGTCGCCACAGACAACATGATCGAAGTACGACGCTATGTTGAACTTTTCAAGCAACGTCGCGCTGTTGGCCGTCCACTTGTTGGTCACGACTGAAAGCGACAAACCGCGCGCTTTGAAAGCCTCAAGTCCGTCCACTACGCCGGAATAAAGTGTTGTGCGGTCCGCGATGTGATCGTAGTAGAACTGCCGATACAGGTTCAACGCGCCAGTTAGTTCACGTTCTGTCGGATCGCGCTCCAACGCGTACCGCAATGACTTCCCGACGTGCGCCATCAAGCCTTTGCCGACGAAGGTCTTCACCGTATCGAGC
>JAKPSO010000535.1 GCA_029571495.1 Pseudomonadota bacterium | reverse complement strand
GTCCTTCGCTGTTTGCGTCGGTACACTTTACTTTTGAGTCAACCAGCACCCGAAAGTACGCTTTTGTTTTGAGGCACTGCGTGAGTCAAAAAAGCTGGTGAGACGCTCCAATGGAACGGATGCCGCGGATCTGTAGGCGCGACGGAAGTCGCGATACCCTGAATTCGCGACTTCCGTCGATCCCACGGGTCGGCAACTTTGCGGGGATTCGCGACTTCCGTCGCTCCCACAGCGCAGCCACGCCACATACCGCAATCACGCCTTCGTTGCCGCCGCTTCCTTCTCCTGCAGCGCGCGCCACATCACTTTGCCAGCGCCGCTCTTCGGTAGCGCATCGACAAACTCCACAATGCGCGGCACTTTGTACGCCGCCATGTTTTCATGCGCCCAATCGATGATGTCTTGCGGGTAAACATCGCGCGCATCGGCGCGCAGCACGACGACAGCCTTCACCGTCTCGCCACGGTACGGATCGCGCGCTGCGATGACGCAGGCCTCTTGCACGGCCGGGTGGCGGAACAAGAGCGCCTCCACTTCAGCGGGCCAGACTTTGAACCCGCTCGCATTGATCATGCGCTTCAGTCGATCCGTCAGGAAGAAGTATCCGTCCTCATCAACACGCCCTAGATCGCCGGAGCGGAAAAACGATTTGCCGTCGATCTGCACAAACGCTGCTTCGGTCGCGGCGCGGTTTTGCCAATAGCCTTTGAATATCTGCGGACCGTGCATCACGATTTCGCCGACCTCGTCAACGGCGCATTGCCGCAGCGTCGTGGGGTCAATGACGCGCGCGTCGGTGCTCATGTACGGAACGCCGAGACACTGTTGCTTCGGCGCGTCCGGCGGATTTGAATGCGATGGTGCCGCGGTCTCGGTGAGGCCGTAGCCTTCGACGAAACGCAGCCCGAATTGTTGCCACAGTTTTTCCGCGACCGCGGCGGGCATCGCTGCGCCGCCACCGCCGATGTACACCAGACTCGTGAGATCAAACTTCGCCACATTCGGACTGCCGAAAAGATCAATCATCATCGTCGGAATCATCGTCCAACTCGTGACCTTGAACCGCGAAATCAAGGTGCCCGCGAGCTCGCGATCCCAGCGCGGCATGATCACCGCCGTGCAGCCCAAGTAGATCGGTAGGTGTAGACCGTAGAGCATGCCCGTGATGTGGAACATCGGCACCACGGCGAGGCTCACCGACTCCGTCGTGCCGTCGCCCCACACCGCACCGCTCACCACGTTATGACCAATCGTGCGGTGCGTGTGGATGCAGCCTTTCGGCAATCCGGTGGTGCCGGATGTGTACGGCAACACGGCCATGTCACCCGCTTGCGCTGTCGATGGCGTAGCGACAAGGTTCGCCGCCAGCGCATCCGTCCACTGTGTTGCATAGTTCGGAAGCGCCGCCTCTAACGCCAACCACGACCGCCACGCTGCGGGCACGTCAGCGTCGGGCAATGTGCCTCCCGCCATCTCGTCGCAGTAGCGCGTGACGAGCAGGTGTTGTAGTGCCAGTGTCGTGTCCTTGCCGGCCACGTCGTCATTGGCCGCGACCCATTCCGCTGCGATCTCGCCGCCACAGATCGCGACCTTCGCGCCGGGGTCGGTGATGTAGTGCGACAGTTCCGCCGCTTTGTTCATAGGATTGACGGGTACGACGACTGCATCCGCGCGCAGGATGGCGTAATACGCGATGACAAACTGCAACGAGTTCTGCATGCACAACGCGACGCGGTCACCCTTGTTCACACCCGCTCGTTGTTGCAGCCAGCCCGCGAGCGATTCCACGCGTGCGTGCAACTCGCGAAACGTGATCGACCGGTTGAAGAACACAAACGCGACACGATCGGGGTAGCGGCGTAGCGTGATGTCAAGGTTCGCCCACAGCGTTGTGTCTGGGGCGCTCATGCTGCGCGGGAGGCGCTTGGGCCAAACGGCGAAGTGACGCGTCGGATCAGCCGGGGGCAACGTATTGGCGGGTGCGGTGTTGGAGTCTGTCATGCGGCTTTTGTTAGGTGCGTGATCGAAAACGTCGGGAGCAGGGTTCTATTCAGCGCGCTGAAGGCGGTAGCCAACGCGCGGAAAGTGAACCACCACGGTTCCTGCACGCTCATCAGTTCGACGAACCGCGTATTCGTTGGAATTCGCGGTCACGAGTTCACCAACGACAGGGTCAAACGCGTAGTCGAGTGGCGTGATGTTCACGCGCTCACCCAGCGCGATGCCGTGTTCGTCTTGGAAGATCTGGTTTGTGACCGCGGCGGGTGAGACGGTGCGCGCCAGATCAATGGCGTCTGCGCTCGACAACTTCGTCATCGACCCATGGCCAAGCGCCGCGACGCGATCCATCCACGGCAGCACGCGATCCACGCTCGCCAAAATGTCCGCCAACGGCGTGATGCGACGAACGAACCAGAGCGGATGAAAAATCGAAAAATCAGCGAGGCTTGGTGCGCTTGAAAGCACAAATGGCTTGTCGCCGAGCATGTCGTCAATGCGCCGCAAAAATACTCGCAGCGCGGCTGCAGAATCAGGCGCGGGGGTTCTTGGCGCACCGCCACGCATGGCCGCGCGATCAGCGCCGAATGCCTTCGCGACTTCTGATGGAACGCCATCAAAAATAAACGCCAGCCCTTTGCTTTGGAACGCGTAGCCAATCGCACCGGACCAAAAGAGCGTCGTGTCGGCCCATTGCGCAACCGTGTCGATCAAGCCGCGTGGCGCGTCACTTGGATAGAGCGACGGGCTCGGAAATCGACGCTCGATCTCATCGCAAATAAGCGCTGTGTCACAGTAAATATCGGCACCGATTTGCATAAACGGTGTCCGGCGATATCCACCGGTAAGCGCCACTACGTCAGGCTTCGGCATGATTTGCGGAATCATCACTGACTGCCACGCGAGACCTTTGTATCCGAGCACCAAGCGTACTTTTTCCGAGAACGGCGAGGTCTGATAGTGATGCAAGATAATGCCGGACATGAAACTTCTTCTCGGTGGCTGTGAGTGATGCGAGAGAGCGTACACGGTTTGCGGCGCAACATTATTTGTTGCGTTGCGGTATGGATTCTCTCGATAGGATTTGCGTCGTCCGCGGTCGCGGCCGAGATCACGGTGTTTGCTGCCGCGTCGTTGAAAGACGCGCTCGACGATTGGGTCAAGGTCTACACGACGCAAGCGGCCGACGTGCCCGCCGGCACGCGCGTTCGCATCTCGTACGCAGGCAGCAATGCACTGGCACGGCAAATCGAACAAGGCGCCCCGGCACAGATCTTCATTTCAGCTGATCAAGAGTGGATGGACTATCTCGCGGCGCGCAAAATGATCGTCCCGGGCACTCGCCACGACCTCGTGCGCACGGAGCTCGTGCTCGTCGCACCAGCCTCGAGCAAAGCGAACGTGAATCTAACGACGGAGCCCGGCGCTAACGTCGCGAGCTCGATGCTCAGCGCACTAGGCGATGGCCGCTTGGCGGTAGCGAATCCTGACGTCGTGCCCGCAGGCAAATACGCGAAGGCAGCGCTCACGAAGTTAGGCGCTTGGTCGGCGGTCGAATCAAAGCTCGCGAGAACCGAAAACGTTCGCGCCGCCTTGGCATTCGCGGCGCGCGGTGAAGTCCCCCTCGCAATCGTCTATCGCACCGACGCTCTCGCCGAACCCGGCGTCCGCATCGTCGCTACGTTTCCCGCAAGCACACACGCTCCGATTGTGTACCCCGCAGCAATCGTCGCAGGCCAGGATTCACCTGAGGCGCAACGATTGCTGCGCTACTTATCGGGTGATGCGTCGAGCGCGACGTGGGCTCGGCATGGGTTTGTGCCGGTGCGGTGATTAGACTGGCCGACGCAGCCTTGCCGCAGCCCTTTATCGACTGCCTAGACACCTGCACAGGTACCGACTTGGAGAAATGCGCGCGGCCATGTGTGCGATGGTGTCGATGCTGAGTATGCTCTTTATGTTCTGGGTGACGTCAAAACCTTAAACCGACTCAGTTAAATCCAACAGTTTCGCGATTGTCAGGCGTTCGCATCGAGAGAGAGTTTGACCTTTAATCTTTATTCGAACGCCACCAATAGCTCGGGCCCGCTCAAGGAAGCAATTCAACAGGCTCTCATAAAGTTACATTCCATCGCTTGACAACCTATGCCTAAGAAGCCCACCAATCCACAGCGCGCACTCTTTACCAAGGATCAGATTGACGGCATGACGTCTGAAGAACTAATGCGTGCCAAGCTGACTGAACCGGAGCGGGCGCTCCTGCGTGAAATTGTTGCAGAGCGCGATGAAGAAATTCGCTTTACTGTTGAACTGATACGTATCGAAGCCGCCCCTTACCACGCCGAGTTAGCGGCCGCGGGTGTGACGACGTGGGAACTAGCGAACTCGCACGGCAAATCGCCCAAGTACGACGTGGCGATCCCCATCATGCTTAAGCATCTGCAAATGCCCTACTCCGACACGATAAAAGACTCGATCGCAAGGTCTCTGGCCGTGCCGTTGCCTGCGGTAAGAAAAGCGTGGCCTATTCTGGTTCGTGAATATCGCAACGCGCCAACCGGTATGGGTTACCGGGTTCGCGGGGCTAAGAGGCAGCGGCGCTTGGGGGCTAAGGACGGGCTTGCTGTGGCATTGTCAGTGGCCGCGACGGTGGATACGCTACCTGAACTTATCGAACTAGCGAGCGATCCGGCAAACGGCGAGAGCCGCGTGCTTTTGCTTTTTGCACTGCGAAGATCAAAAAGCGATATCGCAAAGCAAGCGATTGCACGCTTGGTATCAGATCCAGTGCTAACTAAGGAAATATCTGCGTGGAAGAAAATTTAGCCAGTTAGCCCGGTAGCGTGGTAGCGTAGAACGCTTGCCGTTCTGCCGAATGCATCCTGCGTTTCGGCTGATTTGCTTGCAGTGACAGTGCGTCGCCGCTCGATACCGTTGGCTCAACAGCTTGTCTCTGCCATGACCGTTCTACGGGCTTTTCGGGCTGTTTCATTCGTACAGTCGATA
Source organism: Pseudomonadota bacterium (assembly GCA_029571495.1). Classification (GTDB taxonomy): domain Bacteria; phylum Pseudomonadota; class Gammaproteobacteria; order Burkholderiales; family Casimicrobiaceae; genus Casimicrobium. The sequence goes on along the minus strand of JAKPSO010000535.1, from coordinate 1,890 downwards.
TGTCGTAGAAATTCGCTGAAAGCGCCACCCATCGGTCGCTAGCGCTGATAAGCTGTTAGCAATATTGTTCAATTCACTCACGCTTCACGCCGCATGCGCCGCACCTGCGTCTGCGCGGTCTGGTCGCGACGCGCCGACCCCAGCATCACGCTCAGCAATAATCACAGCATGTTGTCCAAAGAAGAATTCGAAATCATCGCGTTGAGCCTGAAGGTGGCGTTGGCGAGTGTGGTGCTGAGTGCGCCCATCGCGCTGGCGTGCGCATTGGTGCTGGCGCGCACCTCGTTTCCGGGAAAAACATTGTTCGATGCCATTGTGCATTTGCCCTTGGTATTGCCGCCGGTGGTGATTGGGTATTTCTTGCTGGTGGTCTTCGGAAAGCAAGGAGCGGTGGGTGCGTGGCTGCATGATTGGTTTGGTGTGTCGTTTGCGTTTCGCTGGACTGGCGCGGCGCTGGCGGCTGCGGTGATGGGGTTTCCGTTGATGGTGCGTGCCATGCGGCTGTCGCTGGAAGCGGTGCCTCCGAAGTTGGAGTGGGCGGCGCGTACGTTGGGGGCGTCGCGGCTGCGGACGTTCGCGTCGGTGACGTTTCCGCTTGCGTTGCCCGGTGTAGCCGTGGGTGTGCTGCTCGCATTTGCGCGTTCACTCGGTGAGTTCGGCGCGACGATTACGTTCGTGTCCAACATTCCAGGCGAGACGCAGACGCTGCCGCTGGCGATTTATTCGTTGACGCAAAGCCCGAGCGGCGACGCGGCGATATTGCGATTGTGCGCCGTGTCCGTGGTGCTGTCGCTTGCGGCGCTCGCGGGATCGGAGTGGATCAATCGCCGCGCGCGTAGGCGTAATTTCGGCGCGGACGAGAGCGCGCGATGATTGAGATCGATCTTTCCAAGCGATTCACGGCGGCGCGCAACCATTGGGCAAGTGCGTCGCGGCAAGGCGAATTGAATGGCGTCGAGGCTCGGTTCAGCAGCGCGGCTCGCGTGCTGGCGCTCTTTGGTCGTTCCGGTTCGGGCAAGTCCACGGTGGTGAATATGATCGCCGGTCTCGTCGCGCCGAATCGTGGACGCGTGGTGATTGACGGTGAAACGCTCTTCGATAGCGAGCGCGGCATCAACGTGCCAGTTGAGCAGCGTGGCGTGGGTTACGTGTTCCAAGAAGGCTTGTTATTTCCGCACCTCTCCGTTCGCCAAAATCTCCAGTTCGGTGCAGCGCGCCGTAGCGGCGCAACGACGGGCGTTCCGTTTGATCAGGTGGTGTCGCTGTTAGGGATTGAACCGCTACTTGAGCGCGCCGCGCCCACTTTGTCCGGGGGCGAGAAGCAGCGCGTCGCCATCGGTCGCGCGTTGCTGTCACGACCGCGTTTGTTGCTCATGGATGAACCGTTAGCTGCGCTCGATACCGGGCGGCGCAGCGAGATTTTGCGATTGGTCGAGCGCGTGCGCGACGAATGCCACGTGCGTATCGTGTACGTGAGTCATTCGATCGGTGAAGTGTCACGGCTTGCGGACGACGTGGTGCTCATGAACGAAGGCGTGGTTCTCGCTTGCAGCAACACCGAAGACATTTTCAATCGCGCGGATTTGCGTCCCTACACCGGCCGCTTCGAGGGCGGCGCGTTGATCGAGGCCCACGCGGTGCGTCACGACGCGCGGTATTTCTTGACGACGTTCGCCTTCGATGGCGGCGAAATCGTCGCACCCGGCATGGACACCCCGATTGGCGCGCGCGTTCGCATTCGCATCCGCGCGCGCGACGTCACGCTCGCGACGGCAAGGCCGCAAGCCATTAGCGTTCGCAATGTGATTGAAGGACGCGTCTCGGCCATCGAGGACCGCGGCGGCGCAATTGTTGAGGTGCGCGTGCGGCTCGGCGGGGGCGGAGGAGAAG
>JAKPSO010000530.1 GCA_029571495.1 Pseudomonadota bacterium | reverse complement strand
CGCCATTCGGTGATTTCCGTGTGGATTTCGATCGTCTCGCCATACGTAGCGGGCTTCATGAAGCGTGTGTTGATTTCCAATAGCGGCGTGCCGATGATGCCCGTGGTCTTCACCAGTTCGCGCCAAGGTGGTACGCCATGGCTTACAAAGTAATTGAGCGACGAGGCATCCATCCATTTGGAGAAGTTCGGAAAAAAGACGATGCCTGCGGGGTCGCAGTCGCCAAACATGACGTTGACTTTGAAAACGGTTTTCATAATTGCTCTTTCTCCACGAACTGTAAACCAACGCACTGTCGTCGCACGGGCAACGCGTGTTGGCGCGCGGGGAGATGTTTGGAGGAAGCACTCCAAAGCCAGTCATCTACATGAGTTGCTCCTGCCGCCGACGTAAACTCTCAAATTGAACTGCGGGTCGCTGTAGCTAGCGATCTGCACACTTATTCACTACACAGGAGGCCCGACCCCCCATGACTACCCGCTACGAAGTTCGCGATGGCGTTGCCATCCTCACGCTTGACAATCCGCCGGTCAACGGCCTCTCGTACGCACTGCGCGTTGCCTTCGCGGAAGGTCTCGAAAAAGCCAATGCAGACGCATCGGTCAAGGCCGTCGTCGTAACCGGCGCTGGCAAGGCGTTTTCTGGTGGCGCGGACATCACTGAATTCGGCTCGCCGAAGGCGGTTGCTGAACCGAATCTACTATCGCTGATTCGCGCATGCGAGCTGTCCAATAAACCCGTTGTCGCCGCGATTCACTCCGTCGCGATGGGCGGCGGTCTTGAGCTTGCGCTCGGCTGCCACTACCGCGTCACCGCGCCGGGGGCGAACATCGCACTGCCAGAAGTCAAACTCGGCTTGATTCCGGGCGCTGGCGGCACGCAGCGCTTGCCTCGCGTGTTGGGCGTTGAAGCCGCACTGAACATCATCGTTTCGGGCGAACCCGTCAAGAGCGAATTCATCGCAAGCTTCCCGGGCCAAAAGCTCTTCGACAAAGTGATCGAAGGCGATTTGATCGCCGGCGCCATTGCGTTCGCGAAAGAAAAAGCGGACGTGCGTCCGCTTCCGTTGGTGCGCGATTTGCGCACGGGCCATCCGGAAGGCGACGCGTACTTCCAGTTCGCGCGCAACACCGTCAAAGCAATGGCGAAGAACTTCCCGGCGCCCGCCAAGTGCGTTGATGCGGTGGAAAACGCGACCAAGATGAAGTTCGAAGACGGCATGAAAGCCGAGCGCGAAATCTTCACGAACCTAATGTTCACGCCCGAATGCAAATCGTTGCGCCATCTGTTCCTCGCCGAACGGGCCGCTTCAAAGATTCCAGACGTGCCGTCCGACACGCCACTGCGTGACATCAAGAAAGTCGGCGTCATCGGTGCGGGCACGATGGGCGGCGGCATCGCCATGAATTTCCTGAACGCTGGCGTACCCGTCATCGTTCTCGAAATGAAGCAAGAGGCCATCGACAAAGGTTTTGGCGTGATTCGCAAGAATTACGAAGCACAAGTCACCAAGAAAAAGCTAAAGCAAGACAAGCTCGACGAGCGCATGGGCATGCTCTCAAGCACGCTTGATTACGCCGATTTGAAAGACTGCGACTTGATCATCGAAGCGGTGTTCGAAGACATCGGCGTGAAAGAAAAAGTGTTTGGCGCACTCGACGCCGTAGCCAAGCCCGGCGCGATCCTCGCATCGAACACGTCTACGCTCGACGTCAACAAAATCGCGAACTTCACCAAGCGTCCGCAAGACGTTGTCGGCATGCACTTCTTCTCGCCAGCTAACGTGATGAAGCTCCTCGAAGTGGTACGCGGTGAAAAGACCGCGAAGGACGTGCTCGCGACTGTCATGGCGATCTCGAAGAAGATCAAGAAGACAGCAGTCGTCTCCGGCGTGTGCGACGGCTTCATCGGCAATCGCATGATCGAGCAATACGGTCGTCAAGGCGGCTTCTTGTTGGAAGAGGGCTGCACGCCGCAACAGGTCGACAAAGCCATCGAGAAATTCGGCTTCGCAATGGGGCCGTTCCGCATGGGCGATTTGGCGGGTAACGACATCGGTTGGGCGATTCGTAAGCGTCGCTACGTGGAAAAACCAAATCTTCGTTACAGCAAAACGGCTGATCTGCTCTGCGAGATGGGTCGTTTCGGCCAAAAGGTTGGCAAGGGTTGGTACGACTATCTGCCGGGCAAGCGCGATGCGATTCCAAACGCCGAAGTCGAAGCGATGATCGTGAAGCACCGCGAGACGCTTGGTGTCACGCCGCGGAAAATTTCCGACGACGAAATCGTGCATCGTCTTGTGCTCTCGCTCGTGAACGAAGCCGCGCACATCCTTGAAGAAAGCATCGCCAACAAAGCGAGCGACATCGACATCGTCTACATCTACGGCTACGGCTTCCCACCCTTCCGCGGTGGCCCAATGAACTACGCCGACCAACTCGGCTTGTTCAACGTCGTGCAAATGATGAAGAAATTCCAACAGAACCCGCTCGACGACGCGAAGTTCTGGGAGCCCGCGCCGCTCATCAAAAAGCTGGTCGCTGAAGGCAAATCGTTTAACTAACTTAGGTTGCCTCTCCCCCAACACGGGAGAGGCAGTACAACACTGTTCACTTCGCGCCATCGATGATTTTTCGCCACAGATTTACACAGATTTCACAGATAACGGGATTGAAAATCCGTGTTCATCTGTGTAAATCTGTGGCAGAAAATTCACGACTTTGTGGCGTCGAAGTTCACTCTATTTCGAAGTTTGAAGAGGCCAGAAAATGACCGACGCAGTAATCGTAAGTACCGCCCGCACACCGCTTTGCAAAAGCTGGAAAGGTGCGATGAACATGACCCACGGCGCAACGCTCGGCGGCCACGCCATCGAACACGCCGTGAAGCGCGCGGGCATCGACCCGGCGGAGGTCTACGACGTGATCATGGGCTGCGCCAACCCCGAAGGCGCGACGGGCTGGAACATTGCTCGCCAAGCCGCGCTGCGCGCCGGTTTGCCGGACAGCGTCTCGGCGATGACCGTCAATCGCTTTTGTTCATCGGGCTTGCAAACCATCGCGATGGCTTCGCAGCGCGTGATCGCGGGCGAGGCCGATGTGTTTGTGGCCGGTGGCGTCGAATCGATTTCGTGTGTGCAGCAAGAAATGAATCTGCACATGTTCCAAGACTCGTGGCT
>JAKPSO010000504.1 GCA_029571495.1 Pseudomonadota bacterium | reverse complement strand
CGCAGCTGGGCAGCGAAGGGCCGATGGCGCGCACGGTGCGTGACCTCGCGAAATTGTTGTCGGTGCAATCGGGCTATGACGCACACGTGCCGCTGTCGATCAACGACGGGCCGCAAGAGTTTTTGCGCGACGGTGACGCGGCGAATCTGCGTGATGCGCGCATCGGGTGGCTCGGCGATTTGGGGGGCTACCTAGCGATGGAGCCCGGCGTGATGGAGGTGTGCGAACAATCGCTCAAACGCTTTGCCGACGCGGGCGCGACGGTGGAGCCGCTTGCGCTTGGGTTCGACGCGACGCGCGTGTGGGACGCGTGGCTCGTGTGGCGACGCGCGTTAGTGGCGCCCAAGGTGGCGGCGCTACTGAACTTGCCGAATGCGCGTGAGCAGATCAAACCCGAAGCGCTCTGGGAACACGAGCGCGGCATGGGGCTGAGCTTCATGGATTTCATGAAAGCGAGCGAGACACGCACGGCGTTTCACGCGCATTTGCTCAGGCTGTTCGAGCGCTTTGACGTGCTCGCGCTGCCTGTGGCGCAATGCTGGCCGTTCGCTGCGACCGAGCATTGGCCGAAAGTGGTTGGCGGGCGCGCGATGGACACATATCACCGCTGGATGGAAGCCACGATCTACGCGACGTTCGCGGGCTTGCCAGCGATCAGCGCGCCGGCTGGGTTTCATGCGAATGGACGCTGGCCGATGGGGATACAACTGATCGGACGGCCGAAGGGCGACGCAGAGTTGTTGCGCATTGTTGCGGCGTATGAAGGATTGATCGCCGACTTGATCGCGCGACGACCGACCGAAGTTAGCCAATAAAAGCGCATGCGGGAAGCACCTGTGGGAGCGGGCTTGCCCGCGATTGCTTTTTGCCACCAGAGAATCGCGGGCAAGCCCGCTCCCACAAGCGATTGAATAGGGTGAACACCGCTCGTGCTGTCGACTAAAAAATTAGTGCTCGCTGCGTCATCAAATACTCGCGCGTAGCAGGCGCACTCGTGAGGCCGATCGCTCGATCAAAACACTCTGCGGCCTCTGTGAAATCGCGCGCCAGCGATGCGAGATGCGCGCGCGCAACCCAATACGGTTGGTAACTTGCGAGCCTTGGGTGATCCAGCGAGAGCAAGCTTTGGCGTCCTCGCGAAACGTCCCCGGCTTGAGCGAGCGCCACCGAATGCGCGATTTGTGCGCCCAGACTTGGCGCGCACGCGATCAACTGTTCGTAGAGTTGCGCGATGGCTAGCCAAGGCGTTTCGCCGGTAAAGAGCCTTTGGCAATGCGCGGATTGAATCGCAGCCTCGAGCTGAAACGGCCCGACGTTTTGGTTCGCTGCGGCTGAGCGGAGCAGCGCGTCGGCTTGAACGATGGCGGCGCGATTCCACAGGCGCGTGTTTTGCGCAGCGAGCGGAACGAACGAGCCATGATTGTCAAAGCGCGCATCGCTTCGTGCTTCGCAAAACAACATAAGCGCGAGCAGGCCCTTCGCTTCGGACTCGTTCGGTAGCAAGGTGCACACGAGCTCGCCCAAGTACAACGCCTCCCCGCGCAATGCTTCTTGCCGTGCGCCGTCGCTCTGTGCCGCGTCGCCCGCTTCAACCGCGTCCCAACCCAAGCCGTATGCGGCGTAGATCGCTTCGAGTACAGCATGCAAGCGATCGGGCAAATCGGCGTCACTCGGCTCTTCGAACTTCAACCGTGCATCGCGAATTTTTTGTTTCGCGCGCACGAGGCGCTGCGCCATTGCGGCGGGCGACGCGAGCATCGCTTGTGCGACGACGTTTGCGTCCAAGCCGAGCACCGTTTGCAGCATGAGCGCCGGGCGAACGGCGGCGTCGATCGCAGGGTGCGCGCAGACGAACAAGAGCTTTAGTCGCGCATCGGGAATGGTGGGCAATTCCTCCTCGGCCGACTCGTCGTTTAGTAGCGCTTGCACTTCCGGGCTATCGTGCAAGCGCTGATGTCGGGCGATCTGCAAAAGTTCGCGCTTGGCTACTCTCAGGAGCCACGCGTCAGGTGCTTCAGGGATTCCATCCGTCGGCCAGTGTTCCAACGCTTTAGCGAGCGCGGTCGCGAGCGCGTCCTCGGCTGCCGCGACGTCACGCCATTGGTACGCGAGCCACGAAAGGAGGCGCGCGTAGGCGGCACGTGCCGCGCGCTCGGCGGCGGCGTGCGCAGAGGCGGTCGCGTCAGGCGCTGAAATCATCGGCGATTTTGTTGAAGAATTCGCGCCCAGGGCTTAGCCCGGTGGGGCTAACACCGGCCGCACTTCCACCGCGCCCTCGGCGGCGGCGGGGCTCCGCGCTGCCCATTCCAGCGCGTCATCGAGTGTGGCAACGTCAATCACAAAATAGCCGCCGAGCTGCTCTTTTGAATCAGCAAACGGGCCGTCTTGCACGACGCGCTTGCCGTTGGTGACGCGAAGCGTGGTGGCGGTGTGTGGAGGCTGCAGGCCGTGCCCGTTCACCATGACGCCCGCACCTTGCATGGCGCCCATGTACGCGCGCCACGCGCCGAGGTAGGCTTGCCGCGCGGCAGGGTCGACCGGTGCTGTTGGGGATTGCGGCACTGTGTAGAAGGTCAGCATGTATTGCATGAAAAATTCCAATATATGTGGTGAACGGCCCGACGAATTGTCAGACTCTACACGCTGATGCGCGAGCACCGCCGGAATCGACACGGATGGAAAAACAATTTCTGAGATAGCACGGACCTGCGGGCGTGCGATGACGCGGACAACTGATCGCGTGCGTCTCCCTCCCCGCTTGCCGGGGAGGGCTGGGGTGGGGTATGAACGGTATTGACGATATTCAGCTTGTGCTCTCATTTACGCTCTTACCCCCTCCCAACCTCCCCCGGCAAGCGGGGGAGGAGTTCGCTACAACAACAAAAAGCCCGACGCTAGGTCGGGCTTTCTTTAGAGCGTTGAGCGTGTTTAGTTTTCAATCACCTTGCGCATCTGCTTCATCGCCTTCACTTCAATCTGGCGAATGCGTTCAGCGGACACGCCGTATTTGTCGGCGAGGTGTTGCAGCGTTTCTTCTGCGTCTTCGGCGAGCCAGCGGCGCGTGATGATGTCACGTGAGCGCTCGTCGAGTTGCGTGAGCGCGAGCTTGAGGCCTTCGCTTTGTACGCGACCGGTTTGCTCGGCTTCGATGATGCGCGCGGGGTCGCAGTTCTCATCGGCCTGCAGATACGCAATCGGTGAGGTGCCTTCGCTCTCAGCGTCGTCCGGCGTGCCGTCCATCGCGATGTCGCGTCCGGACAGCCGCATGTTCATCTCGAACACTTCCTCCGGCTTGACGTTAAGTTCTTTGGCGATGCGCTTGGCTTCGGCTTGCGTGAGCGCGTGTTCACCGGAGCGCATAGCGCGCAGGTTGAAGAACAGTTTGCGTTGGGCCTTGGTCGTCGCGACCTTGACCATCCGCCAGTTCTTAAGGATGTATTCGTGAATCTCGGCGCGAATCCAATGCAGCGCGAACGAAACGAGGCGAACGCCGCGTTCTGGGTCAAAGCGTCGCACGGCTTTCATCAAGCCGACGTTGCCTTCTTGTACGAGGTCGCCCTGCGGCAAACCGTAGCCCATGTAATTGCGGCTCACGGAGACCACGAGACGCAAGTGGCTCATGACCAATGCGCGCGCGGCTTCCACGTCTTGCGTGTATTTCCAGCGCAGGCCGAGCTCTTGTTCTTGCTCAAGTGTGAGCAGTGGATATTTGTTTACTGCGGTTACGTACTGGTCAATCGTGCCCAGTGCGGACGGAACCGGAAAATTCAAAGTGGCGGTTGGGTTCGACATAAAAATTACTCCCCTAACTACAAAACGTCTTTACTTAAACAGCGCAGACGGAGCGCCGGTACAAAGTACAAGTCCCACGAGGGGGCGGACGTGCAAGCATCGATCGCTTGCCGCTCCCGCCGAGCCGACCCCATCGGGGGTTGCCCAAGTGCGTCAGGTGACTGGTTGCATTCACCGTTTTAGCACTCACCGCATGAGAGTGCTAATAATATCGAAAAGTTCCCGACTTGTTTACTCGGGATTGAAAATTTTCTACATGTGAGCGCTTGCTAACTCCGAATGCATTTGTGTGCGGTACTGCACAATGAACATTCGACCACACGACCTCGAAGATTTATCCCCGATTCAGGCAGCGCTACCTCCCGTTCGTCGCGGAATTCAGCGAAATGCTGACAGGCTGCTCAGCTTCGGGATGTATTTCGAGCCTCGCTCGTTTACAGCTTTTTCGACGGAACGACCATCGAACAGTCGATTGGGCACGAAATTGCCTAATGTCGACATATAGACAAACTGACGATAAGCGCATACAGGATGATCGTCTCGACTGAAAAGGTATTGCCCACCACAACCGCCCGTCCAGGATTGATCGACAGGGTGTCGCCAGCAACGGTAACTAGCATTCGGTCACCAGCACTTTCAGGGACACCTGCTCATGAAGATTGTCGCGCCCCTTCGTCGTCGCTTCAACGTCGCGTTTGCCGCGGTCGCTGCCGCAGCAGTGCTGTCGTCTTGTGCCGTGCAACAGGCGGCTCCAGCGCGCAGCGCCGAAATCCGGGTCATCACCTCCGGCGCGTTCACTGAGGCCTACAAACAGCTCGTTCCGCTGTTCGAAAAGGAAACTGGGCACAAAGTCATTTCAGCGTACGGCGCATCGATGGGAAATGCGACGGATTCGATTCCGAGTCGCTTGGCGCGGGGCGAACCGGTTGACGTGATCATCTTGGCTGGACCAGCGCTCGATGAGTTCATCAAGCAAGGCAAAGCGGTGCCCGGCAGTCGCGTGGATCTTGTGCGCTCCGCCATTGGTTTCGCGGTGAAGAGCGGCGCGCCCAAACCCGACATCAGCACCGTGGCGAAGCTCAAACAAACGCTGCTCGACGCCAAATCCATCGCCTACTCTGCTAGCGCGAGCGGCACTTACTTCTCCACGGAGATGCTTCAGAAGATGGGCATCGCCGAACAAGTGTTGCCGAAGAGCAAGAAGATTTTGAGCGAACGCGTGGGCACGGTCGTCGCGCGTGGCGATGCTGAGCTTGGCCTTCAGCAGGTGAGCGAACTGGTGCCGATCAAGGGCGTTGATTACATCGGACCACTGCCCGACGAATTGCAACAAAACACGTTCTTTTCGGCGGGCATCGTGACCGGCGCGAAGGAACCGGAAGCCGCGCGTGCGTTGATCAAGTTCTTTACCTCGGCCGCTGCGGCTCCGGTGATCGCGAAGACTGGCTTGGAACCTATGACCGTGAAGTAAGCCCTCGTCGCGTACCAACAAAAAAGGCCCGCAGTGCGGGCCTTTTCTTTTGCATCGCGAAACGCGTGTCGTCTATTCCGGATCGATCTTCGCGTCTTTCACGACCTTGGCCCAACGCGGCATTTCGGCCTTGATGAGCGCAGCGAACGCCTCCGGCGTGCCGCCGACGATTTCGTTACCTTGACTCAACATGCGTTCACGCACGTCCTTGTCCTGCATCGCCTTGTTGCCCGCCGCGTTAAGGAGCTTGACGATATCTGCGGGCAACCCTTTCGGTCCCACAATACCTTGCCAATTCAACACTTCAACGGCGGGGTAACCGGCTTCAGCCATCGTCGGCACGTTTGGCAGCAGCGGCGAACGTGTCTTGCTGGTGATGGCCAGCGCGCGCAGCTTGCCGCCTTGAATCGACGGCATTGCCGCGTACATTTGTTCGAACTGCATGTGCGTCTGACCGCCCATCAAATCCGTGGCGGCCGCCGAGCCGCTCTTGTAGGGGGCGTGGATCAAATCGATGCCAGCGGAGTGCTCAAGCAGCGCACCGCTCAAGTGGTGCGTGCCGCCGATGCCGCCTGAGCCATAGGAGTATTTGCCAGGCGCGGCCTTGGCGGCAGCTACGATGTCCTTCACCGTCTTGAACGGAGAATCATTGCGCACCATGAGCACGAGCGGGCCGCGCTCGATGAGCATGATCGGCACGATATCGTTGATCGGATCGAAATTGATCTTCTTGAAGAGCGCGTGGTTCACGGCCAAAGGCGCGAAGTTGCCCATGCCAATCGTGTAGCCGTCCGGTTTCGCGCGAGCAATTGCCTCGGTGCCGATGTTGCCGCCAGCGCCAGCCTTGTTGTCGATCAAAATGGGTTGACCCAACACTTGGCTCATCACCTTAGCCACTTGGCGCGACCGATTGTCCGCGTTGCCGCCGGCGGCATACGGGCAAACCCACATGATCGGTTTGCTCGGGTATTTGTCCTGGGCGAACACGCTACCGGGAAGGAGCGACGAGCCGGACGCGGCTGCGAGCGCTTGCAGAAATATGCGACGATCCATAAGGCCTCCTGTGTGGAAATTGTTG
>JAKPSO010000503.1 GCA_029571495.1 Pseudomonadota bacterium | reverse complement strand
CCGTGCGTACATCGCGTCGAAGTCGCGCGAGAGTGCGTCAAGGTCCGGCGCGCTTGCTTGTTCGAGCTCGCAGTAGCGCTCGACGGACATCAGCACCATCGCGGGTTGGTCGTGTTTGGTGATGACGACTGCGCCTTGTGTGAGCACGGTCTTCGTGACTTGTTGCATGCCGGTGACGAGCGCGCTGGCAGTGACTTTGGGCAGGCGATCAAACGTGGTGGACGCACTCGACGAGCGGGCGGCGGCGGATTTGCGAAGCGTTGCGGTCATGGCGAACGTCCTGTGATCGAGGAATTTCGACCATATTACACAATTTATGTATTTTGTGTAATTTCGACAGCGTTGGCCGCTGTGACTATGCGACGCTGACGCGATCTCGCCCTTCGTCTTTCGCGCGGTAAAGCGCGCCGTCCGCTTTGGAAAGCGCGGTCGCAAACGGCGTTTGCGCGTCGATGAACGCAACGCCGATGCTGGCGGTGAGCGGAATCACCGTGTCGCGCCATGTGGCCGCGGATTCGTGCAGTTTCGCGCGCAATCGTTCGGCGACGGCGAGGGCTTGCGACTCGCCTTGTGCGTTGAGCAACAATACAAACTCTTCGCCGCCCATGCGACCGACAGCGTCTTCACTACGCAACACGGACTGCGCGCAAGCGACGAAGTGTTGAAGACAAGCGTCGCCCGCGTCGTGGCCGTGTTGGTCATTGATGCGTTTGAAAAAATCTAGATCGCAATAAAGCAGCGCGTGACGCCGATCACTGCCCGCTACGTCGGCTTGCAACTGTTCAAGACGCGCGAAAACGCCACGACGGTTGAGCACACCGGTCAGTGGATCAATCTCGGCGGTGCGCCGCGCAACGTCGCGTTCGTTGCGTAAGTCGAGCGTGCGCGCGGCCATGCCGAACGAGAGCACCAGTGACTCGAACGCAGCGGCGGGGAGCACCCATTGGGCCCAGATCGGCTGTACCGTTCCTGTGATGATCTCCGCTGCAGACAAAACCGCGACGACGAACAACGGCGTCCAGCCCAGCAACAAGTAACTAGCGAACCGCTGGCGCTTGGCAGCGAGAACGACGACGACGACCAGCGCGCCCGCGCAAACAACTACCGTCAGTGCATTCATCACCGCTTGCACAACGACCGTGACCGAATGCCGAGGACCCAAGAACGACCCAATCAGCGGCAAAGCGCAGGATGCCAAAAACGCACCCCAAGCAAGTCTGCGCAACCACCGATCCAACAGAGGTAGCGTGCGCCCCACCAATAGGAACTCAGAAAGGAAATGCCACGCGCACAACACTGACAGTCCAGACCCGACAAGGCTCGCAATCCACGCCCACGGAAACGTCACGTACGACACAAGTTGATTGCGCACCGCTTGAAAGACCATGAACGCGCTGACGTGACCTACATAGAACAGATACACGCGATCCTTCAGTGTCCACCCAAAGAACAGCGCGGACATCAGCATCGTCAACATCACTGCGAAGCAACCCACCACAACGCGCGCGCGGTGCGTCGTGACCTCGCGGTGAATCGTGGTGGGTTGCAATCTCAAAAACCAACTGGCAATGGGATGCGGTGACGCAACGCAGAGGTACCAAAATCGGCCGGCTGGCCAAGGGTTCGGCAGATCTATGACGTCGGGGTCCGCCATCGGTGAATTACGGCGACTGTTTGGTGCCGTGCCCGAAGGCGCGTTGGAGGAGAAGTTCGTTTCGAAACCGTGATAGACCGTCGCAATGCGTCGACCTGCAAACACAGCAACGCCGTTCATGTCGGCGTCGCGCATGTCCGCACGGGCGATACGAACCCAAAGCGCGTTGTCTCTAACGACGGGAGGCGTCGAGGGTGACAAACTCAGCGGTTTCCACATTGATGCGTTGGCTGTGCCCAACACAATCGCGGCATCCTTGCAGAGTGCGTCTCCGTCGAAATACTCCGCCGTCCAAGGGGACGCGGCATGTTCACTCGTCCGCGCCGCCTGCGGCGCCTGCGCGAACGACGCAGCCGCACCCAATACGAAGACCGCAGCCGCTAGCCACCACCGCGCACAAAAAGCTTGCTTAACCCGCAACCGTACGCCCCCCAAAACGCAAAATCTCTCACGACGCTGTTGCGCCGGTGGAACACGAGCAGGCGTTAGGCCTGAAGCGCGCGCGGCCGACTTGTACAACGCACGGCATTACCCTAAAATTTCTAAGGTTTATCTGAAAACTTTCCGAGTAGAACACAGCGCGAATTGACCCCAACCTTCCCGTATCGAGGACATCCCGTGAAACTGAAAACAACCCTGCTCGCAGCGAGCATCGCCACGCTTGCAGCACTTCCAATGACCACGTCCCTTGCTGCGGGCGGCTGGTCTTCCAATCCGTCCGTCGCCGCGTCCGGCGCCTGCGGCACGCTGAATGCGTTGGGAACGACAACCGGCGTGGCCGTCAATGGCACCAACGGGGTCGGCGGCACGTTTACGTCGGGGGACTATGCGACGGTCACGGTGACGATGGGAACGGCGACCAGTAGCAACGTGACTATCGTCGGCAACTCCACGGGCACGCCAGTGCTTGCCGGCCCTTTGGTGGGCGCGGGGTCGATCAGCTACAAAGTCACCGGACCTTTGCCTAGCGGTTCGATCGGCATTGGTTGGTTCGTGAACTCGACGACGCCTGCGAACGGGACCGTCAACGTGACCGTCACGTGCGGTGACGCTCCGGTGCCGCCAATCCCGGTTTGGTCGACCGCGTCGCTGGGCGCAGCAGCGCTTGGCTTGCTCGGATTCGGGCTGCTCCGGTTGCGCCGTCGTCGTTGATTCGTTGAAGTCGCGGGCGCTAATCTCGCCCGCGCAGATCGACGACCCATCATACATAGACAGCTTTGCGTCGGAAACGACTGCTGAATATGGCTTTCTGCCATATTTTTGCGTAGATCGACAAGTTCCAATAGTCCGCTAAAACGACCGCAGGACGGTCGTTAGCGCGAAAAAGCTGTATCAGCAGAAAACGAATCCACGGCGGCGAGCGCGCCTTCGCGAAAGAGCGCGCTCACCCAGCGCTTCACCGGCGCGGCGAACGCAGGGTTGCGACCCAGCGCACCGAAGATGGGTTCGATCCGCAACACGGCATCGGCGAACGACAGCGCGTCGTACGGATGCTTCGTGGCGATGGCGGCGAATTCTGTGGCGAGTGGGTCGTTGATGTTGATCGGGATGTCCACTTCGTCTTTGCCGTACACGTAACGAATCCAACCCGCCGTGGCGAGCGCGAGTGCGCTGACGTCGAGGCCACGCGCGAGGCGGTCGCTCGCTACCGCGAGCCAGCGTTGTGGAATTTTCTGCGAGCCGTCGGTGGCGATTTGCGCGCAGCGGTGCCCCGTGTTCGGATTGGCAAATCGCTCGATGAGCTGCGCGCGATACGCCGCGACGTCAACATTCGCCGATGCGGGGAATGGCTCAAGCGTTGATGCGGCTTCGACCATCAGTGCGTCGACGAGGCGCGCGAAGGACGCGTTCGTCACGGTCTCCGCGATGGTTTCGAAACCAGCCAAGAAACCCAAATACGCCATGAGCGAATGTGAGCCATTGAGCAGGCGAAGCTTCATCTTTTCGTAAGGACGAACATCGGCGACGAGCTGCGCGCCGACCTTCTCCCAGGCAGGCCGTGCGCCCGCGAAATTGTCTTCAATGACCCATTGCGAAAACGGTTCCGCGCGCACCACGCCTTCGTCGGCGACACCGAGCGCCGTGGCCGCATCTGTCCGATCTTCTGGCTTGGTCGCGGGCACGATGCGATCAACCATCGACGACGGAAAGCGCACGTTGTCGCGCAGCCACGGCATGATCTGCGGATACTGCCGCTGCACAAAATGATGCAGAAGTGATTCAAGTACCGCGCCGTTTTCCGGCAGGTTGTCGCAACACATGACGGTGAGCGGTTCGCCGCGTTTTCTGAAGCGCTCGAACAAGCCGAGCGCGAGCACTCCGAGCACGCTCACAGGCGCGTTCGCGTGCAACAAGTCGTTGGCGATGTCGGCGTGATCCCAAAGCGGTTCGCGCTTTGCGACGTTCGCGCAATAGCCCTTCTCGGTCACGGTGATGGTGACGATTTTGGTTTCGGCACGCGCGATGCGAGCGACGACATCGGCGAGCTGATCAGGCGAGAAGAGCACTTCATGCACGCTGCCCACGACGCGCCACGCGTCCGGTCCGCGCGCGACCGTGCGCACGCTGTAGAGGCCGTTCTGCGGCACGAGTTGATCGCGTACGGTCGGCGTTTTCAAGCTCACACCACAAATGCCCCAATCGCCACCGGCTGCGGCGATCGCATCGTCGGTGTAGACCGCTTGATGCGCGCGATGAAATGCGCCGATGCCAAGGTGAACGATGCCGACTTCAAGCGAAGCGGGGTTGTATGCGGGGCGCTGGACGTGCGCCGGAAGTGTTGCGAGCGAGGATAGGTTTAGGCGCATGGGAGTCGTAACGAATTGCGAGAAACGCGTTTGCGGGAAACAAGGAGCCGTCTACGCTTGAGGGAGCGGCTTAGACAGCAATCTACCGATCGTATGAAAGTGAAGCGCTTTTTCTTGACGCAGATTACGCAGATGAGTCAGTTGATTTACGCAGATTGTTCACGAGATATAGAAATCAAAGGAACAAAAAAATCAGCGGCAATCTGCGTGAAATCTGTGTAATCTGCGTCAAATAACGGAGCGGCAGCTGTTCTCTCTAGCCGACCAAGCAAAGGAGAACCATCCCCCTTCTAGCCTCCCGCTTGAAGGGCGAGGAACAAACGCTGTGGCATGGCAAGAGCGATGAGCATGCGCATCAATGCGCCGCCTTCCACCGATCATTCGGCACCAGTGGATACCAGTCCGGTCGCGACGGATCGCGGTCATACGTGTAGCCGCCCTTTTCTTTGAACAGCTCGTGAAATTCGGCGAGCTTTTCGCGGTTGAGTTGCACGCCTAAACCAGGCGCAGTCGGAACAGCGATTGCACCGTTGACGTATTTCATTTTGCCGCCGACGATGATGTCGTCGGTGAGGTGGTGATAGTGCGCGTCGGCCGCATAGCCTAGGTTCGGCACCGCGGCGCCCATGTGCAGCATCGTCGCGAGCTGAATGCCGAGTTCACCCGACGAATGCACCGCTACGCCGATGCCGAACGTGTCGCAAATCGACGCGGCTTTGATGCAGGGACGAATGCCGCCCCAAAACGTAGTGTCGAGGAGCACGACGTCGACCGCGCGTGGCGCGTTGGTGACATTCATCGCGAGTTGTTCGAAGTTCACCACGACGGTGTTGGTCGCAATAGGAATGCGCACGAATTCACGAAGCCGCGAGAGCTGCGGCATGCCAAACACCGGATCTTCGTAATAGTCGTTGTTGATGTGCTCGATCCCCTGGCCGAAGCGAATGGCGTCGGCGAGTGAGAACGCCGCATTCGGGTCAAAACGGAATCGGTCTTCCGGCAGCGCGGCAGCGACAGCCTGATATGCGTTGAGCTCGTAATCAGGCGCGTAGACACCGCCCTTCAGCTTGTGCGCGGTGAAGCCGTGCTCGGCTTGCAGCGCTTTGGCGTGAGCGACGAGCTGATCCGCCGTGCGCACTTCGCCGGCGCCGGTCTTCTCATTCGGTAATCGAAAGAACAAGTAGCTCGCAAATTCCACGGCATCGCGGACGCGACCACCCAAGAGTTCCGCCACCGGCACACCGAGGCGTTGGCCCATTATGTCGAGGCAGGCGAATTCGATGGCGGCGTGAAGCTGTGTGCGGTTGTTGTACAGGCTCGCGGTGGGGTTGCAGATCGCGAAGCGCAGGGCTTCGAGTTTGAAGACGTCGTGACCTTTGAGGTAACCGATGAGGCTCTCGATGCCGGCGCTCGCGACTTCGCCACCGCCTCCAAACTCGCCGAGGCCGACATAGCCATCGTCGGTTTCGACCTCCACGACGGTGCGCACGAAGCGTCCCCAATGCGCTCCGTTGCTGTGCAGCAAAGGCGCTTCGAGCGGCACGGTGACGGGCGTGGCGCGTATGTGGGTAATCCTGCTTGGTTTCACTTTCGCATTCCTGTTAACTACGTGACGGCTTATTGGCATATGCTAGAGCCAAAGGTATGATGATTACATCAACCTGCTCGAATTTCTAATAAGGAGGCCTTGCCATGAAATTTCGTTCCCTCGTCACGGCTGCGCTCGCCGCGGCCACATTGATCGCTCCGGCGCTCTCTTTTGCGCAGACCAAACTCAAGTGGGCGCACGTCTATGAAACTTCCGAGCCGTATCACACAGAATCGGTGTGGGCAGCGGGCGAAATCAAGAAGCGCACGAATGGCAAGTTCGACATTCAGGTGTTCCCCGCCTCGTCGCTCGGCAAAGAAACCGACATCAACCAAGGGATGACGCTGGGCACGGTGGACATGATCATCAGCGGCCCTTCGTTTGCGGCTCGTAGCTACCCGCGCCTCGGCATTGCCTACTACCCGTTCATCTTCCGCGATGCGGCGCATCAAGCGGCCTACTCAAGGAGCGATGTGTTCAAGGAAATGGTCGACGGCTATCGCGCCAAGACCGGCATCCAGATGACGGCGTACACGTATTACGGCGCACGTCACACTACGTCGAACCGTCCGTTCACCGATTGCGCAGGGATGAAGGGCTTGAAGATTCGCGTGCCGGACGTGCCGGTCTACATGGCAACTCCGAAGTCTTGCGGCGCGAACCCAACGCCGATTGCGTTCGCAGAGGTATACCTCGCGCTGCAAAACGGCACGGTGGAAGCACAAGAAAATCCGCTGACGACGATCGAAGCCAAGAAGTTCTACGAAGTTCAAAAGAACATCATGCTGACCGGCCACATCGTTGACGGCCTCGTCACACAGATCGCGCCGCACGTGTGGAGCAAGCTCTCCGATGCAGAGAAAAAGATCTTCACTGATGTGACGCGCGAAGCCGCCGACCGCGCCACTGCGCAGATCATCAAGCGCGAAGCGGAGCTCGTTGACGAGTTCAAGAAGAAGGGACTCAACATCGTGACCGTTGATCGCGCGGGCTTCCAAGCTGCCGTACTCAAAGGCGCGACGCTCGAATCAATGGGCTTCGATAAGAAAGACTTTGATCGCATCGTTGCGATTAAGTAGGCTGCACAAGGTGACCCACTGAGCAGATTGGGTCACCTCGCGACCTGAGACACTTTGTGGGAGCGGCGGAAGTCGCGATAGCTGCGGCTAGACGCGCAATCGCGGCTTCCGCCGCTCCCACTTTGCTCCGCTCCCGCCATTTGCGAGATCGAATTACCGCGTTTCTTTGATTAACGAAACCTCAGCGAGTAAACACGTATGGACTTAGATTCCGGCCCGAAAGTCATGGGCGACGACGGTGAATTTCATGCCGTCGACGAGGAGGTTAGTTTTGAAGGAACGCCTTTTGAAGCGTGGGTGGCGCTGGGGTTCTTCTGGGCGCTTGGGCTCGTTGTGTTCGTTCAGTTCATCACACGATACGTGTTCAATGATTCGGCCTCGTGGACCGAAGAAATCGGACGCTATCTGTTGATCGCGACGGTCTTCGTCGGCGCGGCCATTGGTGTAGCGAAGAACAACCACATTCAGGTGGATCTGCTTTTTCGCTACCTGCCTAAAACGCCCTCTCGCGTGCTTTCCACCGCTGTCGATGCCATGCGCATCGTTTTCTACGCAGCAATGGTGCTCTTCACTGTGCAGATGATGATGAAGATGGAAAGCTACAAGATGACCATCATTGATCTGCCAATGAATATTGTTTACGGCGTCTGCCTATTTGGCTTCGCCGCGATGACGCTGCGCTCGATCTGGGTCGCGCGCATCCACTGGCGGCGCGGCTACAGCGTGCTCGAACGGCCCGAAACCACTATGTCAGATCGATAGGCTGCGCGCATCATGTTGAAAGTTGTTTTTCTATTTTTAATGGCTAGCGGCTTGCCGGTCGCCATCGCGATGGCAGGCGCGTCGCTCCTCTACATCCTGATCAGCGGTGACCTACCGGGCTTCGCGGTCGTGCACCGCATGATCGGCGGCATCGACAGCTTCCCACTGCTCGCAGTACCCTTCTTCATCCTCGCTGGCAACTTGATGAATAACGCAGGGATCACCAACCGCATCTACAACTACGCACTGGCGCTCGTTGGCTGGCTCAAAGGCGGCCTCGGTCACGTGAACGTGTTGGGTTCGGTCATTTTCGCGGGCATGAGCGGCACCGCGATTGCCGATGCGGCGGGCCTTGGCACCATCGAGATCAAGGCGATGAAGGATCACGGCTACGACCTAGAGTTCGCCGTCGGCGTGACCGCAGCGTCGGCCACGCTCGGCCCGATCATCCCGCCGTCGTTGCCATTCGTGATCTACGCCATGATGGCCAACGTGTCCGTCGGCGCGCTCTTCCTCGCGGGGATTCTTCCTGGCGTGCTGATGGCGGTGTTGATGATGTTGACCGTCGCGTACTTTGCGCACAAGAACGGCTGGGGCGGTGACATCAAGTTTGACTGGGGTCGATTCGGTCGCGCGCTGATCGAAACGGCGATCGTCATCGTGTGGCCGGTCGCTCTGTATTACGCCGTGACGTGGGGCGCACCGATGCAGCCAACGGTCATCGCCGCGTTGGTGATTCTGTTTCTTGCTGACTGGAAATTCAAATTTCAAGCGGTGTTACCGATCATGACGCCGGTGCTGCTTATCGGCGGCATGACGACCGGGCTTTTCACGCCGACCGAGGGCGCTATTGCAGCCTGCGTGTGGGCGATGGTGTTAGGCCTTTTTTGGTATCGCACGCTGTCGTGGCGCATGTTCGTGAAGGTCTGCCTTGATACCGTCGAGACCACCTCGACCGTGATGTTCATTGTGGCTGCGGCGTCGATCTTCGGTTGGATGCTCACAGCGACGGGAGTCACCGCGGCGATTGCGGATTGGGTATTGGCGTTTACGAAGGAGCCATGGCTCTTTTTGTTGCTCGCAAACCTTTTGATGCTCTTCGTCGGTTGCTTCTTGGAGCCCACGGCGGCGATCACGATTTTGGTTCCGATCCTGCTCCCCATCGCGCGGCAACTGGGCGTGGACCCGGTGCATTTCGGGTTGGTCATGGTGCTCAACTTGATGATCGGGTTGTTGCATCCGCCGATGGGCATGGTGCTGTTTGTTTTGGCGCGCGTCGCGAAGCTGAGCGTTGAACGCACGACGGCGGCGATTCTGCCATGGTTGGTGCCGCTCCTCGCGAGCTTGGTGATCCTCACCTACATTCCGTCGATCAGTCTTTGGTTGCCGCACATGATGGCGAAGTAGCGGGAGTAGACGTGCCGCGAATTACGAAGGCCGAACTCTGGCAAATCAACCTCGCCCCGCCGGTGCCGCGCTCTGACGCGATCCAATCGTTCGTCACGCAAGAAACGCCGATGCTGCGTGTCACCTGCGACGACGGTTCGCAAGGCACGGGCTACAGCTACACGATCGGCACGGGCGGGTCGTCGGTGTTGGCGCTGCTCGAAGATCACCTCGCGCCGAAACTCATCGGTCGCGATGCCGACGACATTGAGGCGATCTGGAAGGACTTGTTTTTTCATACTCACGCCACCGCCGTCGGCGCGATTACCGCGCTCGCACTCGCCACGGTTGACACGGCGCTCTGGGACGCGCGCTGCCGTCGCACGAAGCTTCCGCTGCACAAGGCCGCAGGTGGCGCGCAAAAGCGCGTGCCGATGTATTCAACCGAGGGCGGATGGTTGCATTTGTCCCCTGAACAGTTGGTGACGCAATCTCTTGAAGCAAAGGCAGACGGCTTTAGCGGCGTGAAAATCAAGGTCGGGCGGCCGCACGTTAGCGAGGACATGGCGCGCCTTCGAGCAGTTCGCGAGGCGGTGGGCGACGCGTTTGAGATCATGATCGACGCTAATCAGTGCTTCACGGTGAGCGAAGCCATTCGTCGCGCGAAGCACTACGAAACGTTAGGCATCGCGTGGTTCGAGGAGCCACTGCCTGCCGAAGATCTTGGCGGACATGAGCGCCTCTCGAGGTCGACATCGCTGCCGATCGCGGTGGGAGAATCCATCTACAGCGTGCAGCATTTTCGCGAATACTTGCAACGCGGCGCATGTTCGATTGTGCAGGCCGACGTCGCCCGCATCGGTGGAATCACGCCGTGGCTCAAAGTTGCGCATGTGGCCGAGA
>JAKPSO010000493.1 GCA_029571495.1 Pseudomonadota bacterium | reverse complement strand
GGCCATTTTCTCCACGGTGAACGCGAACCAACCACTTGGACACAGCGCGTTTGCAGCGCGCTGCAACAACGTGCTCAAGTCACCAAAATAGATCAACGTATCGGCCGAAATGATCAGGTCGAATTTGGCTGTGCAGCGGCTCAGAAATTCCGTCAACTCAGCGACAACCAAAGCGTCGTATCCGCCACGCTCACGCGCCTTTTCGATCATCGCTGGCGACAGATCAACGCCCGTTAGGTGCGCCGCGAACGACCGCACAATCGGTGCGCAGAGTCCCGTACCGCAGCCCGCATCAAGCACGCGCCATTGCTGGTTCGGAGTCGCCGCCGACGCGCCCAACAGTTGCCCGATGAGCGCTGGTCCGTGATATCCGAGACTCGCCAGCGACTCGTCGAATGTCTCTGCATATCGGTCGAACAAGTACGTGACGTACGCGTCCGCCGCGCGTGTGGGTGGCGCGTCGCCGCGAAGCGCTGCCAACCGGTGCGTTGGTGCGGGGTCGTCGGGCATTAGGCTCAACCAATGTGCGATCAACTCGTCCGCAGCAGGCGTTGCGCCCGCGCGAAACACAGCGTCGCCCAGCAGCGTACGCGCGTCGTCGACGTGACCACGACGATGCAACGCACTCGCCAATAGCTTTGTCGTCGGCACATGCAGCGCGCGCCCGCGCAGCGCCGTCGTCAGCACCGCGATCGCCTCGTCATCGCGCGCCAAACCAATCAACGCCTGCGCCAAATAGAAAGGAGGTTCGCCGTCCGCGGCGTTCATCACCATCGCGCGGCGTAGCAGCGGAACCGCCTCGCCAAACTTTCCCGTTTGCGTCAACAATTGTCCGAGCAACCGCAACGCATCGGGATGATCGGGACGTCGCGCCAACGCCGCGCGACAGAGCACCTGCGCTTGCACCATATTGCCGGCGCGGAGCAGGGCCTGGACCTCCGCGCGTTCGCTGATTCGCCATGTAGGGTCCACCATTGCGCGCTGGTGCTTGGCCAAGCTGCCGTTGAAAAAGGCGCTAACCTTCGCGCCGTTAGGCCACTTCCGCGTGAAACTTCATCCCTAGCGCGCGCGCTACTTTGAGCACCGTCGCGAAGCTTGGGTTGCCGTCCGCGCTAAGCGCACGATAGAGGCTCTCGCGGCTTAGGCCGGCTTCCTTTGCAACTTGCGTCATGCCCTTGGCTCGCGCAATGTCGCCAAGGGCACGCGCGATACCGGCCGCATCGTCCGGCGCTTCTTCGAGCCACGCGTCAAGGTACGCTGCCATCTCTTCAGGAGTACGCAGCTGCGCGGCCACATCGTACGGCATCGTTTTTGTCGCTTGCGTGTTGCCCTTTGCAACGGTTTTTTTCATACGTTCACTCCTGAAAGTTTCGCGCTAAATGCAGCGCCAAGGCAATGTCGTCGTCTTGGGATGATTTGTCGCCGCCGATGAGCAGCAGCAGAAGACGATCTCCACGCTTCGTGTAATAAACGCGGTAGCCAGGCCCGAAGTCAATCTTGAGCTCTGACACGCCGTCCGTGAGGTTTCTATGCTGTCCCGGATTGCCGTGCACCAACCGATCCACGCGCACCTGAATCCGGGCTCTACCCGTGCGATCACGCAAAGCGTTAATCCATTCGCGATAGTGTTCGGTTTCTTCGACGCGCATGCTCGCATTGTAGCTCATGGGCTACGTTTGCTCTTGGGGGTCGTAGTCGCTTTAGCCAAG
>JAKPSO010000486.1 GCA_029571495.1 Pseudomonadota bacterium | reverse complement strand
CGGTGCTGGAAATCGGTTCGCGCACGGCGCAGCACGTCACGTTTTTTGCGGAGATGATGCCGAGCGTTCATTGGCAACCGACTGACATCGCGGAGAACATGCCGATCCTCGCCGAAGCCCTCGCCGATTGCAAGCTCACGAACGTCGCGCCGCCCGTGATGCTCGACGTCACCATGAACCCGTGGCCGCTGGACGCAATGGTCACCGCCACGTTCGACGGCGTATTCAGTGCGAACACGCTGCACATCATGCCTGCGTCGGCGGTCGAGTGTTTCTTTGCGGGCGTTGGCAAAGCGCTACGACCGACAGGTCAACTCTGCGTCTATGGCCCGTTCAAATACGACGGAGACTTCACTACGAAGAGCAACGCGGATTTCAATGTCTGGCTCAAAGAAAAGTACCCCGAAAGCGGCATTCGCGATTTCGAATGGGTTGACGAACTGGCGCGTGCGCAGGGGCTTTCGCTAGTGAATGACTTCGACATGCCGGCAAACAATCAGCTGTTGGTCTGGGCGCGATAGCTCATCCGCGGCGCCCAGCATTACGGAGAAATTTCTTCGCCAGCTTTCAGCTGCGACGCGCCAATCCACGACCCGTTGTTAGTGACGTTGCGATATTGCACGTTGCCGTAGCCGGCGCCGTTCTTGCAAATGTTCAACTGAATATTGGCGTTTCCTCTGAGTGAGAATTGCCCGAGTGAGCGATTGCAGTTGCGGTCAAAAATTTCGATGACACGCGTATCAGTGGACACGATGAACTTGCCAGACAGCGTGACTGTCATCGTGCCTTGTGCATACGCCGACAAGGCGCACAGAGCGACGACGATTGTGGGCCACAGTTTCTTCATTTGAATCTCCTATTAGCAATGAATTGCGCGAGTCAGATTTCGTGCGATTTCGCACATTGACATCGTATGCTTGGCGCTGCGACGCGAACACCACTTGCACGGGTAGGAGGTGCGGTTGTATCTAGAGGAGCGCCGCGTCGCAGGGCGCATCGAAGCGCAATGCAAAATTTGCGAGCGACGAATTCATCTCGGCCTTCACCCTTCAGATTCATTGAACACACGTATGAGTAACAGCGAAATTTCCGACTCGGCACGAAAAGCACTGGTCGAGCGCATCGTTAAGGCCCTGGACGTGGCAACGGTGCTCGACGTGCAGTTGCTCGCCGCGCGCGACCACGGCGTGCAATCAATGCGGATTGCCAGTGAAGAACTAAGACAAGGGTACGAGGATCTCTTAACGCCTGAGGCATTGGCAGCGATTGAGCAGGTGAACCAGGATCTGATTCGAGAACTCTCGGATGCGTGCGATGCGGGCCAGTTAACGCGCGTCTTCCAGGAAGAGTACGGTCATGCGCTCGGCATCGAGGAACTGGAGCAAATAGCCGAGTATCACGAGTCGCCACTAGGGCAGAAAGACGTCGCGGCGAGCCACTTGGCTACAGCGCACATGTGCGGAAGTTTCATTCGCATGCATCAGAGCGTCGCCCCGCAGCTCCACAGGACGCATCGTAAAAGGATCGAAGCGATCCTGTCCGGTTTGGGTTAACGCTCGCCCGTGGTCTCTGTGCGTTAACTACGGATATTTGCGATCCGTGTTCCGCAGCCTACCCTCGGCCTAGTGGCTGGCTGCAGGCGTCGGTGTCGCGCCCAGTTTCGCGACGGAGCGCCACAACAGTTTCTTCTCGTCGTTCGCTTGGTATTTGAGCAAACCTGATTCCTGCGCTGCGTATCCGAGGACCGCGCGAGAGCGCACAAGCCAAGCGGCCCCGAACGCCATGAGTGCGATCGTTTCGCCAACGAAAATGGGGTTGTGCGATTTCACCCAACCGCCGAGCCAACCCAAGTTGCCGAACACGATGTAAATGATCCCGACCACCATCGTGATCGCAAGTGCGCGGTAGATGCCATTGCGGACGGTTTTCCAATTCGCGTTCTCGTCGCCAGAGGATTGTTGAAAGCTAAACCAACAGAAGTACGTGAGAATCGCAAACAAGACACCTGCACATACATAGTGAGCGGTCAGCACGGGCGGCGCAATGTCAACGTGCGGGCCAAAGGCGTTCAGGGCGTTGCGGAGCGCCGCACATGCGACGTCCGCGCGCGCATCGGGTGCAGGCACCAGGCCTGTCGGCAAGAAGGCTACGCCCAGCGCGCCTATACCCGCGACGAAACCCAGCACGCGTTCATGTTGACTCTCGCCGCGCCACCCGTGATACGCCGAGAGCAACACGCCCACGGTCGCTAACGCAGCGACAAACAACGCGTGGCTGCCGCGGTAGTAAAACTGGCTTACGGAGTCGGCGAACCAAGGAGCACCGCACGCAGCGCCGTTGACAACGACTAACGCGGTCGGGAGCAACAGTCCAATGCAGCCGGCGATCATGAGCAGCCAACGTACGGAAAACGCCGCGCCGCCGTCACCGCGAGTAGATACATTTCTCATCGTCATAGGGCGCTCCTCAATTAAGCAAGTGTCAAACAATAAAGACGCTATTGCCGACGAAATTACGCCTTACACGACGGCGGTTGATTGTTGAAACTACTATCGGCGTCGGCGAATTTTTGGAGGTCAGCTTTGGTCCCAACTTTTGCGGCCTCGGCCTTCGCGGCGTCGAACACCGTTTGGGCAGTGTCGCGTGCGTCTTTGTCTGCGGCCGTTGCTCCAGCCTTCGTGGCGGTCGCTATTGCCGCTTGTAGCGCGGCTTGCTTGGCAGCGAAGTCAGCGGTTATCTTCGCATAATCAGTGAACATCGCTTGCGCGGTCGCCAACTGCTGGTTCGTTTTGATTAGGCCCGTTTGAATGCGCCCGACGAAGGCCTCCATATCCAGCGCCGCGGCCCGAGCGCGCGCTTGAGCGGCTGGTTTCGCTTCGTTGGACGCAACTGCAAGCGCCTTCAGCGAATCGTCAATGCTCGTGTTGAGGCGAACAAACTCGGCTCGGCATGCGCCCGGTGCGGTTGCTGAAGCATCAAACACAGCGACCGCCGGTGTAAGTCGCGCCATCATATTCGTCGTTGTGAGTTCGAGCGGCTTGGCTTCTGCCAATTGTTTGCTGAGCTTCACGCTGCCTTCAAACGCGGCGACGACTTGCTCGTAGCGACTGGCCAGCGCGTCGCGCGCGGTAGCGGACGTTCCGAGAGACGCGGCTTGCGATGGAATCCCCGCGAACCACTTCCCGCTGGATAGCTTGTTGTAGTCATCGAGTGCCTTGTCCAGATCTTCACTCTTAGCTGCCGTCGCCACGAAACTTGCGAGTTTGACCTGAGCAATCGCACGCGTGGAGGCGAGGAGGCCCGGATCGTTCACAGTGCGAATCGCGTCCCCCGCTTCGGAAAGTCCTGTGATCAGACTGCACTGCGCGTGATAGCGCACGGCGTCCTTAATGGCCTGCGACAGCGGATAGTCAGCATAAGGCTGACGTTGACCCTTTTCGATAATCTGCAAGTACGTCGCTCGCCGCCTTGAATCGATGCCGTCGGCGACGACATGGGCCATCAAGTTTCCATAAAACGCTTGGTTGTACTCAGCGCGGTAGCCGCTGGCCGCGCCAGTCAGCCCGGCCAGGGTACGCGCATGCTCGGCCGTTTTCGCAATCGAACCCGCCGTTCCAAGCACGGTGGAGAGGACGCCGGTGACGAAGTTGGTGTTCGAGTATTTCTCTTGCAGCAACACTTTGTAGCGCCCGCATCGGTGGTCGGACGCCATCAGAATTCGCTCTTGGATGCTATTGCGGATGACGCGCATTTCGGGGTCACTGCGCGTTGCAGGCATGCGCAGCATTTCGTCGTCAAACTTCTGTAACGCAACGTCGATTTGCTGACCGCAGAATTGCACGCGGCTCTCACGCTCTCCATCCTTCAGGTCCGGTGTGATCGCGCAACTGTTGTGGCCGCGTGAAATGACGCTGACGAGGTCTACTTCTTCAGCGACGTCGCGATCCCCTGATGTCTCGACACCAAACTTGGTGAGATTCTTGTCATAGTCGAGGCGCTGCGAGTTGAGCGCTGAACAGCCGCTTAACAAAACAGCAATGGCCGCTCCGACTATCCGGAAGTAAATTTGGTGAGCCATGGACCCGCTCCTTCGGAAGCCAAAATGATGGCTGCATCGTAGGAGCGGTCGCGCGGAATTACGCCACCTGATCAGGTAGCAGATGCGGGCGCAGCGGCACGATTGCCGGTTGGTTGTTGTTGACTGATCGGGTGAACAGCTTTTTAGCCCGAATGACTAAAGCGCAAGGCACGCGAACGGTTATTCGCACATGTCAACATCAGCAATATTCCGCCTGTAACGACCGCTAGATGGTCGTTACAAGCGGAAAGCTGTTACCGTCAGACCGGATGACCGGTGCGATGCGGCAGGGCGTGCCGTTAGTCCATTCCCGCCCGCTTACACGCTGCGGCGCATTCTTTCTTTTCCTTGGGCGAGGGATCGTTGGCAGCGGCGCAGCTTGCGCATTTGGTCATGTCGGCCCATTCTTTGATGATCTTTGGCGCTGGTGGGTCCGGCACCGGTTTGTCGGCGGCGGATTTTGGGGCCGCACCAGCGGCGGGAAGCGCGAACGCGAACGTGGCGCACACTGCGACGAGAAGTGCGGAGAAGCGGGCGGGGCGGGATGCGTTGAAATTCATGGTTTGACCTTTTTGGTGACGATGAGTTGTTGTCACGATCACTGCAAGAAAAACTGCTGGTTGCGTGATCGTTAAATGTTGAAACGAACGACGCTTGAAAACGGGGTTAAATCTTTTTCACCGATTGCGACGAAACCCGCGCGATCGCTTTGCGCTACGTCACCCGGCGCCCGTTGCGTGGCCTGTATGCTCCCGGTTGACTTCGCGCCGCCAGATTGCATCCATGGCCTCCTCTACTCCCGCATCGAAAGACGCCCCCGCCCCGCTTGCCCCGCATACGCCTCTCGAAGACGTGCAGGGCATACTCACGGGCACATTGTTTGTCGCTTTGTCGCTCGTGTTCTTTCGAGGCAGCGGATTGCTGCCGGGTGGCATCGCGGGGTTGTCGTTCTTGTGGCATTACGCGAGCGGCTGGTCGCTCGGTGCGGCGGTGTTTGCGCTGAGCCTGCCGTTTTACGTGTTCGCGTATCGCGCGATGGGTCGCGCGTTCACGGTGAAGACGTTTTGTGCGGTGGCAATCCTTGCGGCGTACACCGAAGTGTTGCCGCTCTTGATTTCGTTTTCAACGTTGAACGCGGTGTTCTCCGCGATCATGGGCGGATTGCTCGCGGGCAGCGGAATTCTGATGTTGATCCGACACGGCGCAAGCCTCGGCGGCCTCGGCGTGCTCGCGATTTATTTGCAGCAGCGCAAGGGCTGGCGCGCAGGCACGGTGCAAATGTTGTGTGACGTCGCGATCTTGGCGCTTGCGTTATTTGTCGTGCCGCCGGAGAAAGTGTTGTTATCAATTCTCGCGGCAGTGGCGCTCAATTTAGTGATTGCAATCAACCACCGTCCGGATCGTTACTTCGGGATTTAGGTTTTGAAATAGGTCTACCGACGGCGCGCAAACGCGCGTACCGAGAAGACACCCAGCGCGCCCAGCGCAAGCAGCATTGCGAAGATGGAGAACGAAGACAAGGTCGGGATAGACTCTGCGTAGCTCGAAGCGAATTGCAAGTCAGACACCGCAAACTGCCCTGCCGTAAACGTGAACACGCGCACTTCGTCGATGTTGCCCGCGAAATACTCGCCAGGGCTTAGCGGGTTGATGCCGATACTGAACGTTCCGCTGGTTGGTGGATTCGGGAAATGTGGGTAGATGGGACTCTGCGCTACGCCGTTGATGTAGAAAGTGGTGACGCCAACGTTACGCACGACGGCGAGGTGCGTCCATTGATTGAGGTTGACCGTGTTCGGGTACAGCGCGAGCAAGTTGCCGCCGTACAGGTATCCAAAGCTCGTGCCGCTGCGGAACAGACCCCAGCCGTTGGGGCTCGTGTTGCCGTTGTACGCGATCGTGCTATTGCCCACCGCGTTCGTCGGGCGAACCCACGCCTCAACGCCAAAGTTATCGTTCACGTTGGTGAGTAGGGCACTTGCACGCAGGCCGTCACTCGTGCCGTTAAAAGCAACGCTCAATGGAGATGGACGCGGCGCCGATGTCGTGGCATTCGAGTACGTTGGCGCGCCAACGCGGTTGAGGGCGCTCGTACCGACCGACGGAAGACTCGTTGCACCGACTGGCGCCCCGGGAGCGGCGCTGGCGTCGGCTTCACCGAGCTTGTACTGCGCCAAGACGGTAATTGTTGCCTGCGCCGCCGGCGTCATCCCAAGCAGAAGGCCGAACGCGCAGACGGCGCCGCAAAGCGCGCGCGCCGAAAACTTTGAAACCGACATACGACCCCCTCAGTATTTTCTGAACAATCCAGCGATGTTAGCTGCCGGACTGCCTTCAAATCAAGCAATTCGAACGGGTCAAGTTCGCGGCGTGGTATCGGCGCATCAGGTACAGTCGCTGCACTGCGGTTGCCGCTCAATTTTTCTGTAATGCTCAAGCTCTTTCGACGCACGCGCGCACCTCGTTCGACAACTCGCACCGGGCGAATCGTCGCGCTTCGCGCGATCACTACGCTCGCGATGACGCTCCTCGTCACGGCGTGTGGCGTCGCTGACGACACGAAGAATCGTTATCCCATCGACTGGCCAAAATTGAACACCAAGGTCACGCTGTTCACGCGTGGGCAAAACTGCCCCGACCTCACCGGAACTTACGCGTACGCGCCGAACGGCAACGGATCGGCGTTTGGCATCCGATCCACCGTGCTCGGTGACGGCGTGAAGGAGGAATACAACGCGCCGTGGAGGACGATCTCCATTGCCGGCGACATCAACGTTGCGTTAACGATCACGGTCACTCGTCCGAGCATGCCTACGGGCGGACCGGCAAGCGCGCCGGTGACGCGATCAAACACGCTGTTGCACGGAACGCAATACACCTGCAAAGACGGTTGGCTGGTCGGGATGCCGCGCGACATGTCGATCCTACGCTCGGGTCGACAGGAGGCCGTCGAGTTTCAGCGCGACACGAGCGGCGGGCTGGTCGCACGCGCGCACATTCGCGAATTTCGCGTGTTCTCGCTGTGGGCCGAGACCGGCGCTGGAATCCCCTACTGGAGCGACATGCGGACGTATTGGGCGCGATGGGACTCGGGCACGATGCTGAGTCCGACTGTCGCCGCAGGTCGTGCGACGCGCGATGAGCTTCAAAAAATGTCGCGCCTTGAGCGACAAATCTACGAACGTGAAACCGGTATCGAAGGATCGTCCGCAGGCAATCGGCCCGCAGCAACGACAGCGAGTGACACGCGCGAACATGCGCGGCGACTGGACTTCAAAGAGGTAAAAGCGCTTGTCGAACGTCGCATCGATCGCAACGCCTCGCTTGAAGACTTCCGGCACGACGGTATGCGTTACCTCGTGAAGCTGCGCGTGAATGCGCGAGGGCAAGTCACACGAACGCTGGAGAATTTCAACGAAGAAGCCGAGTTCGTAGATGTACGCGATGACACCAAAGTCGGCGACGGCCAGTCAGAACAAATTGCGACGATAAGTTTTCGTTCGCGCAACTGACAACTGTGGTGCCGGATTTCGCAGCGACGACGTCTACTTCTTCGTCGCCGCCGCAGCGTCGTTCATTTTCTTGAGCTGCGCCAACCACTCGGTCCAATCGACGGGACCGGTGTCGAAACGCTTTTTCAAATTGCCCAACACATTGCCCCACGCACGGTCGAAGTACGTGTACGCCTTGTCCCATTCGCCGCCGTCGCCCCAGCCTGTGTGATGCAGCGTCACGCGCGTGTTCTTGTCGTCCACCGCGAAAAAGCGCACAACCACAAACGTGCGCTGCGCGCGCGCTTCGGGAAGACTTGGGGGCGCATTCCAATCGAACGAGATCATTTTCTTGGGTTGCAGCGCAAGAAAGCGCATGTCGTCCGCACCCTTCTGACCCGCGGGCGCACCGGGGTTGATGTGAACGTGAAACGCCCCGCCAACGCGTGGATCGATTTCAGCATCCGGCGCGAAGAAGCTGGTGATGCCCTCGCGCGTCGTCCACGCGTTCCATGTCGCATCAAGCGGCGCGGCGACAGTGATTTCTTTGTCGAGCGAGCGTTCGGCGGCGGCCGCGACGTTCGATGCAAGCAGCGAGGCACAGGCGATAACAGATGCAAGCGACAGGCTAAGACAATTCATGGCGATCCTCCGCTCATTTGCGCGATGGCGGGAGCGTAGCGCAAAATACGGTCGTCGCCCATCGCTGCACGCTGCGAATCGCTGAAATTTATGAAGAAAATTTTCTTTGCTCTTGTCGTCGTTTTTGTGGCCATGAACTGGAGCACGCTGACCGCACGCTGGACCAAACCAACGGGTCCCGCCATCAAATTTGCGGAAGGCGAAGTGGTGCTTTACTCCACCGCGTGGTGCGGCTATTGCAAGGCGACGCGCGAGCTCTTCGCCCGCGAAGGCGTTTCGTTCGTGGAGCACGATATCGAAACCTCGGAGCACGGCAAAAAGATGCACAAAGCGTTGAACGGGAACGGCGTGCCGCTGATCGAAATTCGCAATCACCTCATCCGCGGTTTTGATCAAGGTGCCATCATGCGAGCGCTACGCGAGGGCTAGCGCCTTCGCGTTGGCGACACGCTCTGCAACTGCTTAAGGAACACGCAAATGGCTGAAGCGAAAACCAAAGCAACGACGGTCACACTCGACGAATTCCTGACGACGGAAGTTGACGCGTCACGACACGAGGACTGTCGAGCCATCGCTGCGATGATGGAGCGCGCCACCGGCGAACGCGCTGTGATGTGGGGCGCGATTGTGGGCTTTGGGCAATACAACATGAAGTACAGCGATGGTCGCGAAGCGCCGTGGCCTGTCGTTGCGTTTTCTCCGCGAAAGAACGATTTGACGATTTACTTGATGCCAGGGACGGAGCACTTTTCGAAGCAACTCGCGAAGCTCGGAAAGCACAAAACTGCAAAGGTGTGCCTGTAGATAAAACGACTTGCGGACGTTGACGTGAAAGTACTCGAAGCAATCATCAAAGCGAGCGTCGTTGCGATGGAGCCAAAGCGACTTCGTTGATGAACATGCGCCGTTCTTGACGCCGCTCAACGAGACAAGATTTGAGCGGCGTACCCTGCACCTGTGGGTTGGATGTTCATTGCTTCCCTACACAGCGCCGATCCACTTTCAGGAGTGCGCAACATGACAATGGTGCAATGTGGTCGCTGCAAAGGCAGCGGAAAGATTCCCAACAACAGTTGGGGTGCGCCGCCCGGCGCCACGCAGCCGTGCTATGGGTGCGGCGGTGATGGCAGCGTGAATGTCGCCAACCCGCCAACGCCCTGTGGCAATTGCCACGGCAGCGGGCATGTTCCAAACAACAGCACCGGCGCACCGCCGGGCACTACGCAACCTTGCTGCGGCTGCGGCGGGAGCGGCTGGGCCCGCTAGGCCATCACGCCACGGCGCTACGCAATTAACGTAATCGGTTCGAGCGCGTCGCCCTGCGCGACGACCTTTCCGATCACGCATGTGTGGACGTAACCCAAATCGCGCAATGCTTTGATGCACGCGTCTGCGTGGTCGGCCGGTACGCTCGCGAGCAAACCGCCTGCAGTTTGTGGATCAAATATCAGTGGATAACGCGGGTGCGTGACCATCGCTCCTTGATTGCGTATCGCGCGGCGTAGGCGCACGTTCGCGCTTTGCAGCGAGCTCACAATGCCCATCGCGACACACACCTCGGCACCATCAAGTACCGGAAGTTGGCTGAGATTGATTTCGGCGTCGATGCCCGACGGGCGCGTCATCTCCACCAGATGACCGAGCAATCCAAAACCCGTTAAGTCGGTGCATGCCGTGGCTCCGAATTCGGCGAGGCATCGCGCGGCGTTGCGATTCGAAACCACCATCGATTTCAACGCCGCGTCGATCCATCGGCCCTTGGCCGCGAAACGAGCATGCGCAGCGAAAAGCGTTCCGGTGCCGATCGGTTTGGTCAGCAGCAACACGTCGCCGGGTCGCATACCGCCCTTGCGCATGATCTTGGCGGGATCGTCGTCGATCAATCCATTGACCGCGAAGCCAAGCGCGAGCTCTTTGCCCTCGCCCGTGTGGCCGCCAATGAGCGCGCAATTCGCCTCATTCAACACTTCGACCGCACCCGTCATCATCTGCATCAGCACGTCTTCGACTTTGGATTCGAGTCCCGACGGTACCGTGGCAATCGCGGTAGCGGTTTGCGCCTCTGCGCCCATTGCCCAGATGTCGCCGAGCGCGTGGTTCGCCGCTACCTTGCCGAAGATGTAGGGATCGTCGATAAACGAGCGGAAGAAATCGACCGAGTGCACCATCGCCTTGCCGGGTGGCACACGCACGACAGCAGCGTCATCGGGATCGTTCAAGCCGATGATCACGTCGTCGCGTTGCACGGGATGAAGATTGCTCAACGCACGCGACAACACCGTCGCACCGACCTTCGCGCCACAGCCTCCGCAACGCATGGCAATCGCGGAGATGGCCTGCAATGATTCCTCCTGAGTGAGCGCCACCGCACTCTGCGCGGGCGGCGTGGATGACGCGTTGTCTGTCATCGCTGGAAAGGTCTGAAATTTCGTCATGAAGCGACGATCAATCCAGTCCTTCCACCGCCACACCCACGCGCCCCAAAACCCGAGCCAGTCGCGCGACGCGACGGCGTATTTGTCGCCCGTACTGATGAGCGCGAGCCAATGTGTCTGCGGACGATAGGGTTCGAGCGCGACACCAGCGACGGCGCGCCGCAAATTCTCCGCGAGCGGCGGCCCCATGCGCACGGCGAATACGCCGGCTTTCTCGAACGTGTAGTTCGTCATGTGCGCGATGTCGCCCGCCGCGAATACGTTCGGGTCGGTCACGGTTTGCAGTGTGTCACTGACGTAGATGAAACCATTTTCGTCGCGCGACAGGCCCGTCTGCTCAAGCCACGCCGCGCCTCCCGCACTGGTGACCCACACAATTTCGTCAGCAGCAAACGTTTCGCCACTGGCAGTCATCAGTTGTCGTTCGGCGACGCGATCTACCGCTGCGCCTCGATGCACGCGCACGCCTCGCTCGGCGAGCACCTGTTCGAAGCGACGGCGCACGCGTGCGTTGTGCGTCGGCAAAATTTCGGCAGTGCTGCTGAACACCTGGAAGCTCACATCGTCTGCATTACGTCCGAGCGCGACGAGTTCGTTACGCAGTCGAAACTGCATCGCGAGCGCGAGTTCGACGCCCGCCGCGCCCGCGCCGACGATTGCGATTGTGGTCTTGCCTTGGTGCTGCTTCACGCGTTCCAAAAGCGATAGCCAACGCTCGTTGAATTGGCGAATCGGTTTTACGGCGACTGCATGCTCGGCAGCGCCGGGAACCGGTTT
The DNA here is from genome assembly GCA_029571495.1 of Pseudomonadota bacterium. GTDB lineage: Bacteria > Pseudomonadota > Gammaproteobacteria > Burkholderiales > Casimicrobiaceae > Casimicrobium. Next base: position 16,330 of record JAKPSO010000486.1, on the reverse strand, counting down.
GAGTTGCGGCGTCGAGCCAATATTGATCGAGAGGTGATCGTACGGAACGGGCGGACGCTGCCGGCAGAGCACTTTCTTATTGGCGCGGTCGATGCCGATCACCTCGTCGCGATAGAGCCGCGCGCCGGCGTATGCGGCGAGTCGGCTAAGGTCAATGTGGACTTCGTCGTAGTCATAGTGTCCCGCGACATATCCAGGCAACATGCCGGAATACGGCGTGTGCGTGTCGGTGCAGATGACCGTCACGCGCACGCCGGGAATGGGTTTCATCGCAAAACTCTTGAGCACCACGACATGACTGTGACCGCCGCCAATCAGCACTATGTCTCTCAGGATGGGTTGCTCAACTGCTTGCATATGGAAGGAGAAATGGCCGTTTTGTTGAATCGGAGGTATCGGTGCGCCGTCCTGATTATGATGACGTTAGCCGATCGACACATTGAAAGCCTTGCGACAACACAATGCGAACGAACGGATTGTTGCCATACAGCTTTTCGTCAGTAACGGCCGTAGAACGGTCATTTTCAGCTATTTTTCTGTACAGTCGACTATCTTTGCTTTTTCAGTGCCAACGACCAAGCAACGGCCGTCAGCGCTAAAAAGCTGTTTCAATGTGGCCCTTGCGTCGCATTGTCCGCGCGGCGAATGTCGCGCAGCATGAAGAGATACAGACCCTCGACTTTTTCGCGCGCCCACGGCGTTTTGCGCAGGAATTTGAGGCTCGACGCAATGCTTGGGTCGTGCGTGAAACAGCGCACCGGAATTCGTTCACCCAGTTCCGGCCAACCGAAGTGCGCGACCAGCGCCGTGACGATTGCTTCGAGCGTGACGCCATGCAACGGGTTCTTGTGCTGAGCGCTAGGCGTTTTTGTGGGTTCGGTCATATCACTTTCAATGCCGTTTGCCCGTGTAGCCACCGCGCATCACAGCCCGCGACTCCACGCGTGCGCAACGGCGGCGTGTGCAATCATCGCTACGGTCAGGGCTCGGTGGCTCGGCTGGTCAGGCGTCGCGCTTCCACGACGAAGACTAAACAAACTTAAGCCTTCGGGCGACACGAACTCGCGATAGTCGAATTCATTCGGCGCAATCTCAAAGCTCGCGAACAGATGGTCTATCAATTCCACTAAATCGTCGCCGTCTACGCGCAAGTCTTCGACAAGGCGCGAGTTCGCGTGAATGCGTGCCAAGGGGATGGCCTGATGTGCGGCAATACAGGAGCGAACACGCTCCAATATTTCGTTGGACGGCGCGCTCACCACAAGCGATCCGAGCGCTGCGCGATTTGGTTGTAGCGATTCACCGCCGTCCAAAGAATTTGCGTGACGTCATAGGCGAGCCACACCCATCCGAGCACCGGCACGGTTCGCCCTGCAAAGCGTCCCAAATTTCGCGTGAACGAAACGCGTAACGTGCGCAGACTCGCGCCCGTGAGCGTAGGTAGTCGAAACGGAAGTTTCACGTTGAGGGCGCGTGACAGAACGAGCGACGCGGGTGACGTTCCGGGCGTGGCGCCAGCTAACTTGCCTGCGGCAGGAATGATCGGCTGTCCAGAGATGATCGCGGCCATTGCAGCAACGTCATCAAAACCGAAGTGATCCAGCGCTGAATCCACCGTCACCCAAAAAAACAATTCGCCGGCGCTTAGCCCGACGTGTCCACCAAAGTTGTAAGTCGCCATCGCTCGCGTTGGGCTATGTAGTGCTTTTGGTTCAAGTACGGCGCGGCGCGCGCGGCCATCATTGCATGGGTTGAAACTACTTGCTGCGGCGCGCTTTCAAGCGCAAACCGCCCGCGACCAAAATCGTGGCGAGCAAGAGCGCAATCGCCCACGGCGTATTGGTCGGGATCGGTCGACCCGCGATCGGATCAATACGCTCGGTCGTGCGAATGCCGAAGGTGAAGCCATGCCACGCCTCAGAAGTTGGTACCGTCCATTCGATTTGCGAAATGGACCCTGAGAATTGCACTGTGCCATGACCTTCCGCGCCCTGCAGAATATTGGCAGACAGCGCGGTCAGTGAGGTGGATGTGCCGCCCCAATAGCCGGTGCCTTGGCTCAAGATGGTGAAAGGAAGCGTGAAGTTATAAGTTATCGCTGTTCCTGGACTACCCAAGCTCACGATCGGCATGATCGGATCGCGCACCGCTTCCGAAAGCGTGACACGGTAGCGCTGATTCAGGCCGCCGGCCAGTTGCAAAATGTCCGTGTCCGGCGGCGCGTTGCTCACGGTCGTGCCGACATACGGAGCCGAGGGTACCCAGTAGTTCGTGCCGCCGCTCGTTTGCGCGCCGAACAGCGTGCCGGGCGTGTTGTCCGCGTTGAGCGCTTGAAAGTTCACAGTCACAACCGATGAATCGGGCAGCGTGATCGTGCCACTGGCGGTACCCGCAGCGACGTTTGCCGCCGTCCAGTTCACGTAGTAGTAAGTGGCCGCAACGGCATTTGATGCGGTAACGGCAAACGCTGCCGAAGCCAACGCGGCGCAGGCGAGGCTGCGTATGGTCTGGAATATTTTCATGATTGCTCCGGTTCGTTGCGGCATGTCGTTAATGGTTAGGCATCGCACACACGACTGCTGCCATGCGGGGATTCTCAATGCAATCTTAGCGGAGGTTCGCGCGCGCCGCCGCGTCCGCGCTTTGAAGTGCGAGTTTTAGCGCCGATCCCAAAGCGCCAGAAGCGCGCGTTCACGCTCGTGGCTCATGCCCCATTTAAGCGCCGCGCGTCGCGTCTCGGGTAGGCCGTGCCACCACGTGAGAGTGTCCGCCACCGTTGTGGACAACGCACGGTACGTCAAGCCGGCTTCGATGGCGCGCGCCACGCTGCGGCGATGCGCCCCCGCCATGTCGCCGACGCCGGGAATCCACACGGGAAGATCCGACCACGGCTGCACCTCATTGGCCGCAAGAAACTCGCGTGAGGCTTCGCAGAGTGTGACTTCACTTTTCGACACCGTGTGCACCGTGTCGATCATGGTTCCGACTGTGAGGTGGTAGTCGGGGCCTTTCGCATTGAACACACCGGTCGTTTGCGCTTCCGCAACGCGCACCGACCATTCAGCCAAATCGCGCACATCGATAAATTGCAGCGGATCTTCTCGTGGTGGAATCAACATTCGGCCGTCCGTGCCGCCGGTGGCCATGCGCACCGGCCAGTAGGTGAAGCGATCGGATTCATCGCCAGGCCCAACGATGAGCCCGGGGCGAATGATCGCCGAGCCACCGTCGAATTGCCGTAGTGCTTCGTCCTCGCTCGCAGCCTTAAGCGCACCGTAGAGCGACATGTCCGCGCGAACGTCGGCAGGTGACTTCGCCAACACATCAATGCCCGCGTATGACACACGAGGATCGGACTCATCCGCGTTGATCTTTGCGTCACTCGCGTAGACCGACGTTGTTGAAATAAAGGTGTAGTGACCGATGTTGCCGAGCAAGGCAGCCGCCGCGCCGCGCACCCAACGCGGCACCAACACCGCGTTGTCGATGCAAGCGTCAAACTGCAGTCCAGCAAGCGAGTGGTAGTCGCCCGCGTCCCGATCACCGACGAGATAGGTGACGCCATCGAGCACCTCAGCGGAACGTCGACCACGATTGAAAAGCGTCACGTCATGGCCGCGTTCAAGCGCGTAGGGCACCTGATGTGTGCCGATAAAACCGGTGCCGCCAAGAATTAAAAGCTTCATAACGACAGCATATTCCTCACGCACGGGATTGAGTTGATTTACGAAAGAAAAAAAGCAACGAACACTATTCCGTTGGCATAAATCGCAAGTACTTTTCGAATACGCATTGCACCGTTAGAATCGTTGTGGAATGCGGCTTCGCGCAAATCTGCTGATGCAGAAAAAAGCGCGTAGTTCGATGCAATTTACGTCCGCGACTTTTTGTGTGCCGAGCGCGCACTGTCCATCACGAAAAGGGTTTTTTCATGCTCCAATTGGCCACCTCTTCTCTGTCCCATTGCGTGACGAACTTCCGCGCAATCGCAGCACTGTCAACGCTTGCCGTGTGTGTCTCGCCGTTTGCATTGCACGCGCAAAGTGTTGGCGTCGCCAATGCTGCAGTGGCTGCATCGGATGGCGGTGCAAACGTGATGATTTCTGCACGGTCGCTTGCAGGACAGTGCAGTCCAGCTCCGGCCGGCACAGCGTACATGGGTGGCATCGCGGTTGAGATGAAAAATGCGGGCAATGCCGCGATCTCCGCAAAGGGTGTGCAAGCCACGCTATCGCTTTCGATCGACAACAAGCAAGTGCGCAAAATTTCGTTGAGCAACCCAAGCACGCTCGCTGCGGGAAGTTCGGCGTTTGCTGCAAAAAATGGCAGGCCCCAAGTCTGGTTCCCCATCACCGCGCAGGCGGTAACCGAGTACATGACCGCTCACCAACTGAGCGCGCCGCCCGCGACTATCCCGGTCAAACTCGAACTCGAAAGCGTGCGGTCCCCAGCGACCGCCAATTTAGGCACAGTCGCGCTTGACGTTGCGCTCGCGCGCGATGCGTCATTGTGCGGCTTTCTGAAATCTAAGTAACGGCTGCGCCGCTTTAGTGCGGCCCGTCACTGTTGCACTGACCGCGCTCTGCCTCTACGGCGCGGTTGATGGCTGGCTGTCGCGCGAGGTCTCACAAGCACCAGGCATTCTCGCGCCTGAAGCACCCCGACAGGCGCTCATCGCCTCCGCACCTTCCTTCGCGCACGACAACCATTCGTTGACACCGCGCGCGCACTTTGATCTCACCGCACGTATTCTCGCGGCCGAGCGGTATCACCTAGACAAATATGCTTCGCTGATGCCGCGCGACATCGCGTTCGGGTGGGGGTCGCTTTCCGACACCGCAAAGCTGGAAACCATCCGCGTTTCGCAAAGCGGAAGGTTCGCCTTTTGGCGATCAGGCGAACGCCTGCCCGACGAGGAAGTCAAGGTAATCTCGTCCTCGTTCTCGAACATGCACTTGATTCCCGCCAACGATTCAGTGCGCAACGCGATTCTGCGTGCTCGCGTGGGACAGATCGTAATGCTCTCCGGCAGATTAGTCGATGTGAAGTCGCCAGAGGGTTGGTCGCTCCCGACGTCGCTGACCCGCGACGACACGGGTCCCGGCGCCTGCGAAGTCGTGTTTGTGGAGACTTTTGTCGCGAGATGAAGCCCTAGGTGTGACTGAAGAAGAATCACTGAGAGTTTGTGAAAATGGCCGCTCCCGACGCGCAGGCAGTCCAATAGTCGCTACGATCTACCCATGATCTCCGCAAATCCCTTCCAAGCGTTCGATGCGCTTGGCGCTATCGATCCCACGGCGCTTGATTCGCTCGTGCAAATGACTGCGCCTTCGGGCACCGTGTTGTTTGATGTGGGCCAACCGTGCGCGGGGTTTCCGCTTGTGCTGGCAGGAGAAGTGCGAGTCTCGCGACAGTCATCCGAAGGTCGGTCACTGGAACTTTACCGCGTCGCGGAAGGCGAAATCTGTCTGGTGTCCGCCGCGAGTCTGTTTGGGCACGTGCCTCTCTCCGCCACGGGCGTCACGACACGCGAGACGCGCATCGCCATGATTCCACCGTCGCAGTTTTACGCGTGGCTAGCGGAGCCCCGTTTTCGAGAGTCGGTGTTGGGCATGTTTGCCGAGCGCATGGCAGATTTGACCTCGCTCGTGGACGCGATCGCGTTTCACCGCCTCGACCAGCGCTTGGCGGCCACGCTTCTAGGGCACGGGCAGGTGATTGTGACCACGCATCAAGCGCTTGCCGATGAACTTGGAACGGTGCGTGAAATCGTCACCCGACTGCTTCGCCGTTTCGAGCGTTCGGGTCTAGTTGAACTGTCGCGTGAACATATTCGCATACTGGACAGCGCTGCGCTGCGTGCGCTCGGCAGCTAGGTGTCAGCGGCAATGTGACTTCAGTCACTGACGGGCGACGTCCTACGGTATCAAATGAAGTCTCATTCACCGAAAGGAACTTCTCCATGAAAACCAACGTTGGCGGCATTGACCGCATCCTCCGCATCGTCGTGGGCCTCGTACTTATCGCCCTGGCGGCAACCGGTACCGTCGGCTGGTGGGGTTGGCTTGGCGTTGTACCGCTTGCCACAGGCGCACTCGCCTGGTGTCCGCCCTACGCGATTTTCGGCTTTAGCACCTGCAAGACGAAATAGGAATATTCCAAGTGGGAATACCGCGGGCCACGACAGCGTGACCCCGTCAGTCCGAGCCAATCAGTTGGCGCAAACAAACGGTATCGGCGCGCGCAAACGCGCAACGTTTTCTTGGCATGGATACGCGCCATTGTTTGCGCCGCCAGCATGGCTGCGTGCGCGTTCGCGGCTGCACGCAGTAACGGTTTGTTCATAGACATGAGCAACGCGGCCAGCGAGATCTGGGCGGTGGGTGACGCGCTGCCCGCGCATAGTCAAGCGCGCGTGATTCCCTATGCGAATCGTTTTCACTCAGCGCGGCTCAGCGCAACCGTCCACGTTCAAGCGCGGAGCGTTGCGGCGACGCAACGTTAGTCGCGTCGCCCTCTTTCATCGTTATTCGACGGTGAGGCGCTTCGAACTACTGGCCGTTTTCTTTGGCAAGGTGAGCGCTAACACGCCGTTGTCGTACTTGGCCTTCGCTTGCGACGCATCAATCTCAGTCGGTAGTTGGAAGCTGCGGGATACCGACCCGTAGTAGCGCTCGCTGCGCAGCACTTTCTCGCCTTCCGTTTTGGTGTCTTCTTGCTTAACCTCGGCACGCAGCGTCACGACGTTGCCATCGATACCGACGTGAATCTCGTCTTTGCTTACACCGGGCATTTCTGCGTTCACGGTGTACGCACCTTCGACTTCTTTCACGTCAACCTTGATTTGCGCGGGGAGCGCATCGCCGTGCAACGGCTTCACAAAGTAACCTGGCGTGAAATCCTTGAAGAGTTCATCAAACAGGCTGTTGCGAGCAATCAGTGAGTTCATTGTGTCTCCTTCATTGGTTGTGTAGATGCCGACCAGCGAATGGCTTCGCTGCGCCTGACAACATGAATGAGGACGACCACCAACGTCAACAAGGCAGGCAACGCCGGAACTTTGACGCGCGTCAAATACACGCTTTTCTTCCCCAGCGGAGCGTTGATCACGCACGTCTCCACCCAAAATGCCATACTTCGGCCCATGAAAAAAAGCCCGATTCAAGTCCTGCACTTCGCGTTGCACGACGAATTCATTGATTTGCACAATTTACTTAAGGTCACCGGGGTCGCCGACAGCGGTGCTGCCGGAAAGGCGCTCGTTGCGACGGGCGTCGTGACAGTGGACAGCGCGCAGGAGTTGCGCAAGAGCGCAAAGATTCGCGCAGGACAGTTGGTCAAGCTTCCCGGTGTTTCGATTCACGTACACCAGAGCGACACGCCGCGCCCGCCAAAACCGGTCAAGCCACCCAAGGCTCCCAAGCCAACGTCGATGCCCGCCGCGCAAGCCATCATGGCGACCGTCTTTCCGGGCATGGAACCCCCAACAAAACTTCGCGCAAAGCCCCGCGCGCGATCAGCGGGTGTTGCGCCATCAGCCGGCAAAATGGTCACGGCCAAGCGCCCGTCGAGAAAACCCAAAACTCGCAGTAAACACCACGCATGAGCCAGCCGACGACACTCAAACAAGTCATCCTGTACACCGACACCGATGGTCGCGCGAAATTTCGCGAGGACGCCATTGCACTCACCGAAGGCAACCCGCAGTCCATGCTGTCCCCGGTGCTACCTGCCACCGGCTATCAGCTGCGGCAAAGTCCAGTTGGATTTCGCAGTCAGTGGCATTGCACGGGTTCACCGCAGTGGCTCTATGTGCTCGGTGGTCAAATGGAAATCGGCCTGCATGACGGCAGCTCGCGCGTGTTCAAAGCCGGTGAGTCGTTTCTTTCGAACGACACGCTACCCGAAGGCGCCAGCTTCGATCCCACCGTGCATGGTCATTGGAGTCGCCAAGTCGGTGACGAGCCGCTCGTAACGTTATTCATCAAGCTCTAACGTGATCGGCGCATTACTCGCCGCGGCACTTCTCAATCATCGAAGCTAGGGCGATGTTGATCGGTGTACACCCCCATTCGACAGGTGAGGTCGAGGGAAGCGGCGTAAACACCAATCGCGCGGTACCTTGAGGCGTCGCACCAAGCGACACCGAGAACACGCCTTCCGGATACAGTTTGGCTTCATGCGCCTGCAATGAGGCGGGTCGTGAGCTGCGCTCGATAAGTTGACCAAGCGCGTCCGGCGCAGGCCACCGCCCGTTGGTCGTAAAGTACTCCGACAGTGAGTTTCGAAGGCTCATCGCCGTCGAATACGCCAGCCCAACCTCATCTCGCCGCGGCCCCGCACTCGTCGGATCGAAGCGCTCATCGCTTGGAGCGAGCTTCGCTGGGCCTGCCACCTCTGAGCGCGAACCAGACAGTAGACGCGGCAACACAATCGACGTGACCAGCACGAACCCCGCGACGACGCCAACGACTAGCAGTGGCCAACGACGTGGTGGCGCCCGCGCTGTGAGGACGACGCAGTCAGATAGGCGATCATGCAGCGTTTGCTTGCGCTCCGAGACGAACGTCATCAGGTAACCCAGCATGACGACCGTGGCGTCGAAGTGCCGCAATACGTACCGAATCAGCGCACGCAAGAATCCGACGCGCGTTTCGCCATCACTACGCACTACCTCAATTCCTAACCACCATTTCCCCAGCGTCGCCCGATGCTTTCCGCTCTCGCCGAACGCGTAGTACAACGCCCCGGTCACCAAGAGCAACAGCACACTCCCGACACCAAACGCGGCCAAAAACGAATCGTCGCCGTTCGCAACGTTGCGGTGCGAAACGGCGGCGGAGACACTGAGCACCACTGCACCGATAAAGCAGAGCAGGACTCCATCGACTACCATGGCCGCGAAACGCACCCCCAACGGTGCGTAGTCGCCAGCGCCGTAGTATGTCTCGCTGCGTGCATCTTCGGCGCGCGCTTGTCGCTCGCCCAGACCAGCGCGTAAGTCAATCGGTGCCTCCTTGGTTGGCGCTGGCCCGAAATTCGGCGACTCCGGAATCAGGGCGTTTGCGCGCACCGAGTGCGACTTGTCGTCGGACACAACATGCACGGCCGATCTCGTCGCCATCGACGACACCGCGCCAGTCCCCGCCGCGCGATCCAATGGCTCCTGGTTTTCAGTTTGGTCGTGACCCGGATTGGTCTGCGACGCGAGCCATGCGTTGTACTCTCGGCGTCGCAACGGGTCGTTGAGCGTCATGAACGCGTGCGTTATTGCACGACGTTCAGTCGCAGCCTGCCCATCGGGCGGCGCACCGGCGAGTCGGAGCATTGTCTCGTGCTCGAGTTTTTGTAGCGCGTTCTCCCAGCCGCGCCGAACTTCATCAGCCGACGCATAGTAGGTCACGCCCAGCACTTCATAACATGTTTTCGGCTCGACCGCAGTTGGCGGCGCGGCGTTCGCGGGATGAGTCACAAATGCGGCTTCTTAAGGCTATTCGCTGATAGAAAAGTGTCGCACGAATTATTCACCAATCGAGCGCAAGGGGCTCGCATCGCTAAATCGCCGACAATATGGCGCTTCGCGCAATGATGCGCTCGTGGTCAGGTTCGGATGGCTCTCAAATCGACAATCTTTCGCGCCGCGCTAAATGTCTCCGACATTGATCGCGGCTATTACGCAGACCATGTCCTGACTGTTGCGCGGCATCCTTCGGAGACCAATGAACGCATGATGACTCGTGTTCTGGCGTTCGCACTGTATTCGGGTCAAGCCCAAGAGCCCCTTGAATTTGGCAAAGGGCTTTCGTCGGACGACGAACCTGCGCTCTGGGAGCGTGACTTAACGGGGCGCATCACGCAATGGATCGAAGTCGGTTTGCCAGACGAAAAACTATTGCGGCGCGCCTGTGGCCGCTCCGACGTGGTGACGCTGTTGGCGTACGGCGGCGGGCGCACGGTTGACATGTGGTGGCAAGCCAATCGCGACGCCTTGCAACGGCAAGAGAAGCTAACCGTTCGCGCAGTGTCATCAACATCGAGCAAGCTCCTCGCGGCGATGGCCGATCGAGCGCTTGATCTGCAGTGCATGATTCAAGATGGCGAAGTTTGGTTTTCCGACGCCAACGAGCGCGTTCAAGTTGAGATCGCGCAGCTTATGCCGAGCGCCGACTAACGCTAGGTTCACGACGCCTGAGTCAATAGGAGCAGCCATGACCAAAGTTGAGGAACTCAAACAAAACCTCGTGCGAAGCTTCGCGCAGCCCGATGAATCGTGGCAGACATCTGATCGCGCGCGGCATTACGATGGAACGCTGAGCAAACGCCTCGCGCGCGGAACAGCTGCGAAGCAAATGGGCCTATCGGTCGACATTGTGCCGCCGGGCAAACGGGCTTGCCCTTACCACTTCCACTATGTTGAAGAAGAAATGTTCATGATTCTGGAAGGTCGCGGCACGTTGCGCGTCGCCGGAGAAATGATTCCAGTAGTGGCCGGTGACGCAATTTTCATTCCGGCCGGACCCGAGTATCCACATCAACTCATCAATACGTCAGATGCGCCTCTGAAGTATCTGTCGGCGAGTACGCGCGCGGATGCGGAGATTTGTGAATACCCGGATTCCGGCAAGTACCTAGCCTTCGCTAAGGACAGTCCAGAAACCCTCCTGCGCGGAGGCCGCATGCACCGCGTAAAGGACGATTTGGACTATTGGGACGGTGAAATCTGAGTTGTGTATTTGCAGCTCAAGTCTTGCTTGGCCGGTTCGTTGAAAAATATTTTGATTTCCATGTCACTCCGGTGGATGTGATTCCGTCCACTCATTAACCCGTCTCGAAAACGGGTGCTTGATGCCCCTTGGTAACTGATTTGCTCCGTTGACACTGCCGACTCACGAGGCTACGCTCACACAATGATCTCGCTTGCTCGCTCACTATTTGCTGCCGATTTCGACTCCGTTCGACGGCGGTGCGTCCGCGTGTTCGCGCTCGTATTCCCTTTCTTCTTTTTGGTCGCTTGTGCGGAGTCTTCGATGGCTAAGTTTGTGTTGTTCTCACCCGTTACTGGAAAAATTGTCATCGCAGGCAAACCGGTCGCCGGCGCCTCAGTCACTCGTTGGTACAAGGGCGGATTCAGCGACAAACAAGCAACCGATAAAGCGACCACAGACGCGGGCGGCAATTTCTCGTTTCCGGAAGTCACATTTAGCTCAATCATGGCGAGCATCATTCCGCACGAAGCCGTCGTGACGCAGGACATCAAAGTCACGGTCAACGGCGTCGAAACGTTGATCTACGCCACCGTTAAACGCAACTACGACCATAACGGTGAGTACGGCGGAAAGCCACTCGACTTCGTGTTCGATCCGACGGCTCAGCCGACGTTTATCGGCCCCGACCCCGGTATCCGCGTGACACTTTCCGCGAAGTAAGCCCAACGATGTAAGGAGACATCCCTGTGCCGCAATTGACCCCCGCCCAAGCCGCCGAGTTGGCAAACGCAGCCTACCTCGTTAAGGACCGCGCAATCGAACTTATCAAACCCGATGCGTTGAAGCTCCCGCCAAATTTTTCCGTGGGAAACCGAGTCAGCGGAGTGAGTGGATTGGGTACCGGGTCGCTGTCCGGGTTTGGTTTCGTGGCGAGCGGCAACTCTGACGCAACGCGTAAAGAAGTGATCGTGACTATCCGCGGCACCGACGGCGCCGCTGACGCGATGACGGACGCACTGATTGGCCTGGGGGTACCCGGCCCGAGCGGCACGACAGTACACACAGGTTTCAATCGCACTTGGCGTTCGCTACAGGATCAAATTGATCGTAGCCTGCCAGCCAACACTTTGGCCGGTACGACGGTGCACTGCATCGGCCACAGTCTAGGTGGTGCACTCGCCACCTTGGCTGCGGATCACCTCAGCTATCGCGGCGCTCAGGTGAAGCTCTACACCTTTGGTTGCCCTCGCGTGGGGATGATTGATTTCACGAAGGCACTTACTAACCGCGTCGGCGCGAAGAACATTTTTCGCGTCTACCACCCTGCTGACCCGGTTCCCATGGTGCCGCTCTTCCCGTTCACGCACGTCCCAGCCGGGCAAATCGGGTACGCACTTGCCTGCGGCGCCAACGAGCGTATTCGCCCCACCGCACACAAGATGGAAGCGAGCTACATCAAGCTCATCGGCAACCAAACCTACGCCGGCCTGGCGAGCAGCGGTGAACAGACCCTGTCCGACCGTCAAATCGAAAGTTGGCTCCGGCGGGTGAAAGCCGGAGGCTGGATCCAAAACTACGGCGCGCGCGCGATGGAGATGATTGGCATCGCTCTTGATTGGGTGCTGCGAAAGATTTTGGAAGGCGCGATGATTGGCTTGCAGCCCTATTTGGCCGCAGGCGTGAGCCTGTTAGACGCCCTCGCGTACGTGCTCAGCATGGGCGTGAAGCTGGTGAAAGACGTCAGTTGGTATGTCGAAGCGATCATGACGGCGATCTTGAAATTTGTCGGGCGCACGGTAACAACCGGCGTTCCGCTCACGCTACAGTTCATCCGTTGGGCGCTCGAAAAAATGATGCGCGAGATCGCCTCGATGGCACGTAGCGTCATCAACCAGATTTAGCGACCGGGAATTTCAATTTCGTCCGCGAGCGAGCGGCAATCTGCACGAGGCCGTTATGCGACTTGTTTCATTCTTCATGTGCCTCGTGCTCGCGGTGCTTGGCGCGGCGCTCTTCTCGCAGACGGCGCCGAGCCAAGGTGCTGCTGCCGACGTCGAGCAGTCGCTTGGGACGATTCTGCAGCGCCCGGTCTTTCAGTGCGGCACGGGAGTTGACGCGGTCACTGAAGATGGCATGCCCGGCACCGTGACAATGTTCGAGGCGGGCCCCGTTCGTCCCATCGCGCTCTCCGCGGACGGCGCCCGACTTTACGTCACCAATCGTCCGGCCCATTGTCTGGAGATCTACGCGGTTGACGGCGATAACCTACGCCTCGCAAGCAGCGTATCCGTGGGCCTAGAGCCGGTTGCTGTGGCGGAACGCAACAGCAATGAAATTTGGGTCGTCAATCATCTGTCGGATTCCGTGAGCGTTGTGCGGGTCGACGGCACGCCACGCGTACTTCGAACGCTTCAAGTTGGCGACGAACCACGTGACGTTGTCTTCGCGGGGCCGAACCGAGACCGCGCGTTTATTACCGCAGCCTGGCGTGGACAGAACCGAGCCGGCGCGGATTCGCTGACGTTGCTCAACCCAGGTCAAGGGCGAGCGGATGTTTGGGTCTTCGAAGCCAATCGTTTGGACGATTCGCTCAACGGCAATCCGCTGACGATCCTCTCGCTGTTTGCGGACACGCCGCGAGCGCTGGCTGTCAGTTCCGATGGGGCGACGGTCTACGCCGCGCACTCTTTTCGGGCAACGGTACAACGACGCTGCATCGAGATGCGGTAACCGGACGCAAGCCCGGACCGACCGCGAGCGCCGATGGCACACTCGCGCCGGACACCGGTCTGATCGTGAAGTTCGACGGTAGCGCATGGCGCGACGAAGCTAAAACCAATTGGTCGTCTTCGGTCAAGTTTTCGCTGCCCGATTACGACTTATTCGCCATCGATGCGAACGCAGCCGTGCCCGCGATCGCGCGACGCGTCAGTGGCGTGGGCACCACGCTTTTCAACATGGCGGTGCACCCACAGAGCGGAAAGGTCTACGTCAGCAACACCGAAGCGCGCAACCACGTGCGATTTGAAGGCCCGGGCACGAAAGCGTCGACCGTACGAGGGAATGTGGCCGAAAGTCGTGTGAGCGTGGTCGATGTAGCCACAGGCAACGTGGACGCAGTGCACCTCAATTCACACGTCAATTTCTCGTTGGCGCAGGGCGAAGCGATCAGCGCAGCGAACAAAGCGCGATCACTATCTCAACCCACATCATTAGTGTTTAGCCCCGGCGGCGAGACGCTCTACGTCGCGGCACTCGGCTCAAACAAAGTCGCGGCACTGCCGACGAATACATTGAACAGCGCGACATTTTCCGCCGACAGCTCGCAGCACATTGCGGTGCCGGATGGTCCTGCGGGCCTCGCACTTAACGCCGCTGGTTCGCGCCTCTATGTCTACTCGCATACAGCGCACCGCATTAGCATCGTCAACACGGCCACACGAAGCGTCGTTGGTTCGACTATCCTTTTCACGCCAGAGAGCATGCGCACGCGCGATGGCAGACGGTTTCTCTACGACGCGAATTTGACCTCAAGCAATGGCACGACGGCCTGCGCCTCGTGTCACACATTTGCTGACATGGATCACCTCGCTTGGGACCTCGGCAACCCGGACGATGCGCCCAAAAACAATCCGAACGCATACGTCTCAAATAGCCCGAAGACCACGCCACGCTTTCATCCGATGAAGGGGCCGATGACCACGCAAACGCTGCGTGGCATGGCTGGGAATGGGCCAACCCACTGGCGCGGCGATCGCACAGGCACGAATCGGCAGAACGTTCGCGGCGCGCTTGAAACTCTGGAAGAAGCCTCGTTCAAAGAATTTAATCCCGCATTTGTTGGTTTAGTCGGACGGCAAACGCCGCTCAGCGACGCCGAAATGCAGGCCTTCACTGACTTCGCGATGGCTTTGAAAATGCCTCCGAATCCGGTTCGCGCACTCGACAATTCTTTGACAGCCGCAGAAACGGCCGGGCGCAATATCTACCTGAATCAAAACAACATGACGCTCCTTGGGAGCTGCAATCACTGCCACACGTTAGATCCCACGGCGGGCAAATTTGGAACCGGTGGCTTGATGACTTTTGAAGGGTTTCGCATTACCGAAAACTTCAAGGTGCCTCAGCTGCGAAACGTGTATCAAAAGATCGGTATGTTTGGGTTTAGCGCAGACGGTAGCGCACCGACCGGTCCGCAAATTCGCGGGTTCGGTTTTTCCAATGATGGTGGCACCGACACTTTGGCGTCCTTCTTTAGCGACCCGGTATTTAATTTCCCCGCACCAGTTGCTACTTCGCGGGCCCAAATGGCCGCGTTCATGCTTGCAATGGATAGCGACTACCTGCCAGTCGTTGGTCAACAGGTCACGTTGCGGCCGGGCACGACCGCGGCGGTTGAGGCGCGACTCGCGCTCCTTAAACAACAGGCGCAAGTCAATGCCCCACGTCCCGCGTGCGACTTAGTCGTTCGCGGCACGATTGACGGCGCACCGTATAGCGGCATTCTTCGAAGTGACAGCGCGTGGCAGATGCGAACCGGCGAAGTTCTCTCTGACACGGCTTTGCGCGCGCTCGCGAGCGCCGCACAACCGCTCACGTTTACCTGCGCACCGCCGGGTAACGGCAAGCGACTGGCGCTAAACGGTGGCCCCGTCGCGTCGAACGCCGTCGTCGAGTATTACCTTGCCTCTGTCGATCAATACTTCATCACCGGCAGCGCAAACGACATTGCACTACTTGACGCGCATCCCGAAAGCGGTTGGAGTCGCACGGGGGAATGGTTCAAACAAGGCGGCAGCACCCCTGTCTGCAGGTTCTACGGAAGCGTGAGCCCCGGACCCAACTCGCATTTCTACACTGCCGTGCAAAGCGAGTGCGATCTCCTCAAAACGCTACAAACACAGATCCCAGCGACGCAGCCGCGACTAAATTTCGAGGGTCTCGACTTCACGACGACGCCGACAACGAACGGTACGTGTCCCGCGAACACCGTGCCCGTCTACCGCGCCTACAACAACGGCGTAAATCGAAACATCGACGGTAACCACCGCTTCTCCACCAACCCAGCGGCGCTTGCCGACGTGGTGGCTCGCGGATGGTTGCACGAAGGCGTCGTGATGTGCGCTCCGGCTTACTAGCGATGCACAAGACCCCCGGTCTGGTGAAACCAACCGTCTAATGGAACGAAAGTAACCCACGGAACCGTCTCGTCGCGGCACTGTCCTTGGTCGCCCGGTGCAAAGGGTTCGTCTGCACAACTTGAAAAGCGAAACGCGGCCCTCTGGCTGCAGTGAAATCTTCGTTAGCATGCATTGCATGCATTTGTATACAAACGATGTGCCACTACGCGCAGGCCGCCGGTACGCCCTCAAGACCTTGGCTCTGCTGCCGCTGATCGCCTCCGCAAACGCTGCTGAGCCCGCATGGCCCAACAAGCCTATTCGCCTCATCGTGCCGTTCGCGGCTGGCGGCGGTAATGACACTTTGGCGCGTCTGATTGGAGAGAACCTCTCACAAACGCTGGGCCAGCGCGTCATCGTTGACAACCGCGGCGGCGCGGGCGGGGTCGTCGGCGCGGAACTCGCGGCAAGGGCTGAGCCGGACGGTTACACACTTTTCTTAGG
>JAKPSO010000330.1 GCA_029571495.1 Pseudomonadota bacterium | reverse complement strand
TGTTGGACCGGCGCTTGGCCGAGAGCACGTATCTCGTGGGCGACGAATACACGATTGCGGACATGGCGGTGTGGGCGTGGTACGGCACGCTCGCGAAAGGGCAGCTTTACGAAGCGGGCGAATTCTTGCAGGTGCAGACGTACACGAACGTTCTGCGTTGGACGGATCAAATCGCGCAGCGACCGGCGGTGAAACGCGGCCGCATGGTGAACCGAACGTGGGGCCAGCCGAGCAGCCAATTACCAGAGCGACACGACGCGAGCGACTTCGATACGCAGGTGACGAAGTGATCACGTTTTACGATTGCGCGACGGCACCGAGCCCGCGCCGCGCGCGCATTTTGCTCGCGGAAAAAGGCGTGCCGCATGAGGCGGTGCAGATTGACTTGCGGCAGGGCGAGCAGCTCTCTGACGCGTATCGTGCGATCAACCCGCAGTGCACTGTGCCGGCGCTGCGCACGCCGGACGGCGCGGTGCTGACCGACAACGCGGCGATCACGGCGTGGGTGGAGGCGACCTACCCGAACCCACCACTTTTGGGCGTCACGCCGAACGAGAAGGCGGAGATTGCGAGCTGGAATTGGCGCGTTGAATTTGAAGGGCTGATGGCGATCGCAGAGGCGCTGCGCAACAGCGCTCCCGCGATGGTGAATCGGGCGCTGCCGGGGCCGGTGGACTATGCGCAAATTCCGGCGCTGGCGGAGCGCGGGTTGAAACGTGTGCAACAGTTTTTTGACATGCTGGACCTGCACTTAGCCGAGCGCGAATTTATCGCGGCGGGGCAGTTGAGCGTTGCGGACGTCACGGCTGTCGTCGCAGTAGATTTCGCGCGCGTAGTGCGCATCAAGCCGGGTGAGCAGCACGCGCATTTGCGGCGATGGCGCGAGGCGTTGGCGGAACGGCCTGCGTTTCGGCTTTAGGGAAGAGCAGATTTCTTCACGTTCGCACTGAGCCCGTCGAAGTGCTACGTGGCAGCTATCAATGAAATCAAGCGCTTGCGACGTGGCCTTCGACGGGCTCAGGCCGAACGGTAATAGACAAGCGCTTGGTTAGCGTGTTCCCTGTGCCGCTTTCGCCGCCGCTGCAGCCATCTGGCGCAGCTCCGGCTTGTAAATTTTTCCGACGTTGGTCATCGGCATGTGTTCGAGAATCGTGACGGCTTTTGGCTTCGCGGGCGCTTCGTCCACTCGCGCGGCGGCGAACGCGAGCAACTCAGCTTCGCTTGCGCTCGCGCCGGGCACCAGCGTGACGAACACGACCGGCAGCTCGCCCGCATACGCGTCCGGCGCGCCCACGGCGGCGCAGAGCTGCACGGCCGGGTGCGCGCCGATGGCGTCTTCAATCACTTTGGGGTCGATGTTGTGCCCGCTACGGATGATGAGGTCTTTTGAGCGGCCGGTGAGATGCAGTCGAGACTCGCCGTCGAGCCAACCCAGGTCGCCCGTGGCGAGCCATCCATCGTGCGTAAACGCGTTTGCGTTTTCGAGCGGATCGACAAAGCCTGAGAATAAGTTCGGTGACTTAAACAGCACCATGCCCTGCTCGCCTACGG
>JAKPSO010000446.1 GCA_029571495.1 Pseudomonadota bacterium | reverse complement strand
CACCGAGAAGCAGTATGCGTTTGCCCCTGAGGCTCACTTGCAAATTGGTTTCGATGTCGCGCACGAGACCCGCGCCGTCGGTGTTATCGCAGTACCAATGATCACCGCGCCAGATCAGAAAATTCGCCGCTCCGGCCTGTTGCGCGCGCAAGGAAGCCTCACGCGCCAACGCGAACGCGTCACGCTTAAATGGCACCGTCACGTTCGCGCCGACACCGCCTGAATCGCGAAATGCTTCGAGATTGGCAGCAAAACCTCCAACCGGCCCAAGGCGCGTGACATAGTCGATCTGCTGGCCGACGCTTTGCGCGAACATGGCGTGGATGCGCGGGCTTTTGCTGTGGGCGATGGGGTTCCCGATCACAGCGTAGCGGGCAGCAGAGTTGGAATCAGTAGAAGTGGTCATGGTTTGGCAGGCGCGGGCGGCGCTGTGGCCGGAGCGGGCGCAGGAGGCGTAGGCGATATCGTGGCGACGGAACTTTCGAGTTCACCCGCGCGGGTGAAGCTCCAAGTTCGCGTGATGTAGAGGATGTCGGTGTCGGTCCGAATGTCTGGGGGAAATGGCGCGTACGGCGCAGCAAGTTCGACAATCTTGATCGCGGCGGCGTCGAGAATTTTCTTGCCGGAACCGCGATCGATTTCGATCGCTTCGATGCGACCGTCGGCCTTGATCGCGACGGTTATGACGAGCGAGCCGTAAAGCTTCTGCGCACGCGCCGCCTCGGGGTAGTTGGCGTTACCGACGCGCTCGACTTTCTGCCGCCAATCTTCGACGTAGCGCGCGAAGCGGTACTCCGTCGCGCGAGCGCCGACGTGTTTCTTTTTCGGGCGTTGTTGGTAGGAATCAAACTCGCGCGAAATCTGCGCTTCGAGCCGTTGCAATTCAAGCGCCTTTTCCGAGAGCTCACGGAAGGCATTCGCAGAATCCGCGCGCGATGTTTCTTTGGCCTCGCTATCCGTCGGCAGGCGCTTCTTCGCGTTCAATTGTTGAAGCAATTCACGCGTTTGCCGTTCAAGCGTTTCGACCTGTTCGCGAGCGGCGGCGAGCTGCGTTTGTTGCGCATCCATCGCAGCGCGCGGCAGCGGCGAACTGAGGCGGCGTTTGGCATCGGTGTTGCCGCCACCATCAAGATTGGCCTGCGCCAAAAAATCAGCTTGCGAAGGTTTCGACACAGTCTTCGCGTTAACGAGCGAGACTTCAAGCGGGGGGGATGTGAACGACTGTTTGAAGAGCTTCGGTAATTCGAAGTGAATCGACAGAAAGATCAAATGAACCCCGAGCGATGCCGCGAGCGTCCAGCGCAACAGCGGGCTCATCCCGGTCGCGGGCGGAAGGACGACGGGTGCACGGACCTTGGACGCGCGCGCGCGAGGCGCGTCACGCTTGACGGCTTGCAGGGCCTCGATTGCTTGGGCGGCGCGTTTCACAACTTGATTCTATGGCGGCGCCTTAGTTAGCGGTGCTCTCGTCGAGTTCGGCGTCGGGCACAGCTTCGATAAAGCGCGTGTGTAGCGCCGGTTCAAACAAGCCAATCTCGGCCACGGCGAGCACCACTTGCGTGCCCGGCGCCTGCATCGGCAAATCGTTCACGCGCTGCACAATCGGCAAGCGGTCGAAGCGCACGAGGTTTTCCCGAATCACATGCGCGGTGAGTTTCTCGATGCCTTCTTGTTGGATGAAGCGAAGGCACCAGTAGAACTCCATCTGCTGCTGGAAGTCCGCGTAGCCTGAATAAGTCGCGTCGAAATCGGCGACCGCGCCCATCAGTTCGGAGCTGCCTCGCGGATAGGGCGGCGACGCGTCGGAAATGGCTGCAAGCAATTGCCGTTGATTCACAAGATCGGAATAACGGCGAAGCGGCGACGTCGCCCACAAATAATGCGGCACATTGAGTCCCTCGTGCGGCCCCGCCAACGAACTCATCTTGGTTTTCCCGACGGCTTGCACGCGGAACATCCCTGGCCATTGTTTCTCTGCGAGCATGCCAGCCCAGGCGACATTCGCGAAGATCATGAGCTCCGAGACGAGCGTATCCACCGGCGAACCGCGCTTGCGCTGCGTGATTTCGACGCGGCAATCTTTTGCGTCGGGCTCGCCGACGATCGCGAAGTTGTAGTCAACACGGTTCACCACTTGCTCGCCGCGCGCAGCCGCTAACTTTGCTGCAAGTCTATACAGCACACGAAGCGACGGTGCGTGCATCGTGTTGTTTGGTGCACCGTCATTAGTGGCATCCATCCATGCGAGTTCATCGAGCGCCCCGATGCGCAGGTTTGCGTCCATTGGCACGCGCTCTAGGCGCGTTTGCGTCGACGTGACGTTTAGGTCAGCGTCTAGCGTCGCGTACAGCGAGAGTGCAGCGGGCGTCGTGCCTTCGTCAAGCGAATACACGGAGACGACGGACTCCGGCAACATCGTGATCTTGTTGCCGGGCATGTATACCGTGGACAAGCGACTGCGCGCAATGCGATCCAGTTCGCTATCCGGCGCAACCGCAGCAGCGGGCGCGGCGATGTGTATGCCCAAGGTGTAACCGCCGTCCGCATTAGTCTGAAGCGAAAAGGCATCGTCAATTTCGGTTGTCGCCGCGTCATCGATACTGAAAGCGCGTACGTTCGCCAGAGGCAAGTCCGGCGTTGCGGGTACCTCGATATCCGACGGGAAGGCGATGCCTTTCGGGAACGTCGCGCGCAGGAATTTTTCGAAGTGCAAAGCGTGCGTGGACGGGATCGCGCCCGCCTTCGCAAGCAGGTGCACCGGTGCCATACGCGCGCGATCAGCCGCAGCAACCAACGCTTTGTACGCGAGCGACTGTTTGTCTGGTGCGTGCAGAAGTTGCGACCAATGCGCCGAAATTTCTACAGGCGCGCGGCCCGCGATCAATTCCGCGACCCAAGCGTCGATCTGCGCAGTTTCGCGCGCTTTGCGCTCAATGCTCGCAAGTGCGGCCTTTAGCGCGTCTTCCGGAGCACGCTTGTAGCGGCCTTTGCCACGCTTGTAGAAGTACATCGGCGAGGCTTGCAGCGCGAGGATTGTCGCGGCGATGTGCTCCGGCGTGGCCTCTGCACCAAAGTATTCTTTCGCGAGGTCTGCGAAACCGAATTCGTCAGTACCCGCCGCGCTTTCCCACAGCAGCGCCATGTCGATTTCGCCCAGACGGGCCTGCGCGCCGGTCATCAACTGCGCGGCGTCGGGCGCCGCGAAGCGAAGGAGCGCGTTTGCGGCTTTGACCTTGATGCGACGACCGCCGGGCAATTCAACCTGCGACGCAGCGTCGCTTTCGGACAGGATCGCCCCGGCCTTGATTTGGCCGTCGTCTTCGAAGAGTAGATTCATTTGGGAGTATTGGTGATGCCGTGCGGAACGTGCCCGGCGGTGACGACGCGACTGGCCGACTCAACATGTCGCCGTTGATCGTCAAAGAAAATATCGGCGCCAAACGCGCGCAAGAACTCGGACTTGTCGAGACCGCCAAGAAAGAGCGCCTCGTCAATACGCACGCCCCACGCGCGCAGCGTGCGAATAACGCGCTCATGCGCCGGAGCGGAGCGCGCGGTGACGAGCGCCGTGCGGATCGGCTGTTGATCGCGAGGGAAGTCCGTCTGAATGCGATGCAGTGCAGCGAGGAAATTTTTGAAGGGTCCACCGCCAAGCGGCGTGTCGGCCGCGCGCTGTTCGGAGGCGCTGAACGCGTCAAGGCCGTGCGACTGAAACACTCGCTCCGCTTCGTCGGAAAACAGCACTGCATCGCCGTCAAACGCGATGCGCAACTCGTCGTCCGGTGGCGCGTCTTTTGCGGCAGTAGTGCGCCCATCGTGCGGCACGATGGTCGCGGCGGCGTGACCCGAGTCCAGTGCGTGACGCACGTCTTCCGGATCGGCGGAGAGAAACAAATGCGAGCCTAACGCGGGGACGTAGCGCGAAGTGTCGCGTCCGCTCGTAAACACGGCGCGCGTGATGCCCAGTTTGTAATGGCTAATGGCATTGAAAACGCGTAGCCCCGTATCGGCACTGTTACGCGAGAGCAGCACGATCTCCACGTGTTGACGACCGGCTTCGTTAAGCCGCAGGAGTTTTCGCGCAAGTGCGAATGCGACGCCGGGTTTGAGCAACTCGTTCTCATGCTCAATCTGATGTCGCTGGTACGCCTCAACGCCTTCCTGCTCGTAGACCGAGTGGCTTTCGTTGAGGTCAAACAGCGCTCGCGACGAAATCGCGATGATCAG
>JAKPSO010000422.1 GCA_029571495.1 Pseudomonadota bacterium | reverse complement strand
AAACACCCAATCTTCAGCGAACCGCTACGCCCGTATTTCCGCGACGTACTCGACCACGTGACGCGCATTGACGAATCACTCGACAACCTGCGCGACATGGAAAACAGCGCAACGCAAACAAACCTATCACTCATCACGCTCGCCGAAAGCGAAGTCACCAAAAAGCTCGCTGGCTGGGGCGCGATCCTCATGGTGCCGAGCATCGTCGGCACCATTTACGGCATGAACTTCAAGAACATGCCGGAGTTGGAGTGGCGCTACGGATACCCGTTGGCGTTGGGGCTGATGGTGGTGGGTGGGGCCGCGTTGTGGGCCTTTTTCCGCAAAATCAAATGGGTGTGAGCGTTAGGCGAAGAAAAGAAAAGGGGCCGAATTCGGCCCCTTTTTGTTTGAGACAAACGCGGACTACTGCGCTCGCAGGCGTTTGACTTCGTCGTCGGTCGGTTGCACGTCTTTGCCGTCGACGTAGCGCCAGCCGGTCATCATGCCTTTGCCGTCCTTTTGCGTCAGGCGACCCACGTACGCGCCCATCGTCGATTGGTTGTCTTGTGCGCGCCACGTGATCTTGCCGAACGGGCTATCGACGACGAGATTTTTCATCGCGGCCTGCATCTTCGCGGTATCAGTTGACCCGGATTTCTTGAGCATCGCAGCGATCGACTTCATCGTGGCATAACCCACGACCGAGCCCAAGCGCGGCGTGTCTTTGTACTTGGCGACGTAGGCCTCACGAAACGCTTTGTTCTCGGGCGTATTCACTTGATCCCACGGGTAGCCCGTGACCCACCAACCTTCGGGTGTTTCTTCTTTGAGCGTGTCGAGGTATTCCGGCTCGCCCGAGAGCAAGCTCACGACCGGACGGCCCTTGAACAAGCCACGCGTGTTGCCTTCACGCACGAATTTTTGAAGGTCGGCACCGAAGGTGACGTTGAAAATCGCGTCAACTTTCGCGTCAAGCAGCGCTTGCGTGACCGAGCCGGCGTCGATCTTTCCGAGCGGCGCGGCTTGTTCGATGAACTCAACGCCACCGGCCGGCTGCGCGGCGATCAACAATTTCTTGAACGACTGCGCGGCGGATTGGCCGTACTCGTAGTTCGGGTACACGATGCCCCAGCGCTTCTTGTTGAGTTTCGCGGCTTCCGGCACCAGCATCGTCGTTTGCATGTACGTCGACGCGCGCAAGCGATACGTGTACGCGTTGCCGTTGCCCCAGGTGACTTTGTCGGAGAGCGGTTCGCTCGCGATGAAAAGCACTTTGCGTTGCTTCGCGAAATCGCCCACCGCGAGGCCGACGTTCGAGAGGAAGGTACCGGAAATGAGCGCGACTTTTTCGCGCGACACGAGTTCTACCGCAGCGCGCACGGCGTCGCCCGGCGTGCCGTTGTCATCGCGAAACAGTGTTTCGAGCTTCTTGCCGTTCACGCCGCCAGCTTTGTTGATTTCGTCTTGCGCCAGCTCCCAGCCTTTTTTGTAGGGCTCAAGGAACGCGGGCTGCGCTTTGTAGCTGTTGATTTCGCCGATTTTGATAGTGGACTGCGCGAAGGCCGCTCCCACGGTGAGCGACGCGAGA
>JAKPSO010000415.1 GCA_029571495.1 Pseudomonadota bacterium | reverse complement strand
CTGCATGCGCGGCGAACTTTAACTTTGTGAGGGATAGCTCCCGAGTACGGCCAGCGCGAGGTCTACCTCACTGTCCATCGAGTACGCCATCGTCGTATCCAATGACCGATGTCCCAGGTGCTGCGCAACCTGCATCGGCGTGAGACGTCGTGAAAGCTCAAGAGCAAGGCGGTGGCGAAACCAATGCGGGGAAAGCGCAGCGACGCGTTCACGATCGCTGGCGTTCGCGCACAGCGACGCAGCAGCTCTAGCGAGGAGTTTGATGTCGTTGTAAATGGTTGTGATGGAAATGCTACGCGCAGCGCTACGCCGACGATGATTGCGCGCGATTGATCCTTCCAGATCCCCTGCCGTTGCCTCGCGATAGGCAGCGTGGAAGAGGTGAGTATCGGTGCCCTCCCCGTCATGAGATTGAGGCACTAAGAATGGATCGTTTTCGAAGTATGGAATGTCACGAGAAAGCCGATAGCGCTTAAACGCGTCAAGCATCTGTGGCGTAACGACAACATAGCGCACTTTCTTTCTTTTTCCGCGAATACGCCACAGCCAAACATCGTCGTCTCGCCCATTAACGCGGTGGCGCTGCATAGCATCGAGGCGCGCGGCGGCAAGCTCGTGTCGCCGCGCGCCGGTATCGCGCAACCAGACCGCAATTGCTCGACAACGCGATTGCAGCTCTTCCTGCCAATCCAACCGACTGATTGCGGCATCAACTATTTGCCACTGCGCGTCAGAAAGGACACGCTTGCCGAGACGTTCTCGTTGTACCTCTGTGCGATTTGCCTCTGGTCGAGCCGTCGCATCGCCACGCTGTTTGGGGATGGCGACGGCCGCGAGGTAACCTTTGATCTGCAACCAACGTACGAGCGCGATGATGATGGTTCGTGAGCGCGCAGCGCGTTTTACGACTTGTTGTTGTGCCGGTTCCGATATCGATAGTGCAAAGAGTCGGGCGAACGCAGCACGATTTTCAGCGCTAACATGCTGCTCGATGTGTGTACGGAGCCGGACAGGATCGTCGAGTTGGTCAAAATAGTTCCGAAAGTGTTCGTAGGTGCAGCTGCCCAACGACTCGCCGATACTTGAGAGCCAGGCGAGCAATCGCTTTGCATGGCGTTCGTACTCCCGACGGGTTCCCGGCGCATGCTCCGAGAGCCACATCTCAACCGCGTGAGCGTCGGTCTTCGCCCCCAGCTTGTTTGGTGCACTGAGCACCTCAGCGGCGTTGTCGCTCACGCGCCTCTGGCTTATGCGGCTTACTGTCATTTTCATGGACGCACTGACGCTATTCAGCGCCTGTCCGAAGCACAATAGCGTCGTCACGTGGGTCGTACATGTACTTGACCGCCTTTTCGCGCCACGCAGTGACCTCACGTAAAAGATCATCGTAACTCGGCGGCGGGTCAATGTGGCGCCCCGCGGAGGACGCCACTATTGCTCTAAACGCCTCCGCGACGGCGACCGTCAAACCAGGGCAGCGACTGGACGCGCCACCAGATGTGGATAGTCTCACCACTTCAGTGGTGCTGAACCGGCCTTTTGGCGCGATTTGTACATACCAGTCGCCGTTGCCACCGCAAGAGATGACCAGGTAGCGCTGGTCTTCGGGTGGTAAGTCTCTGTCATCGGTGGAGTAGCGGGCTTCAGACATCACTTGCATGTTCCATCTTTGTATCACTGGCGCGTAAACGGCTGCGACCGCGCTGTGCTGAATGGCTTGCCCAAGCTGTTTCGGCCCCGCATCTGGCAGTCCGCACACTCACACTCTCCATC
>JAKPSO010000411.1 GCA_029571495.1 Pseudomonadota bacterium | reverse complement strand
TCCCAAAACCACCAACCGCCCCAGCCCAGTTCGTAATACGCCCAAAAGCTGCCCAGCGCGATGCCGATGGTGAGGAAAATCCACGCGGCGATCGTCCACGGGCGGCTCCAGCGCGCCCACGTTGAGTCGAGCTTGCCACCCCACAAGGCGGCGATTGCGAATGCGAACACGACCGACATACCGACGTAGCCCATGTACAAGAGCGGTGGATGAAAAATCATGCCGGGGTCTTGTAAGAGCGGATTCAGATCGCGGCCTTCTTGTGCGGCAGGAATGAGCCGTTCGAACGGATTTGACGTAAGCAATGTGAACGCGAGGAACACCGCAGTGATCGCGGCGAGTACAACGAGCACTCGCATAACCATGACGTCAGGCAGTTGCCGAGAAAACAGCGCAACCGCAGCGCTCCAGCCCGTCAACATCAGTACCCACAACAACATCGAACCTTCATGCGATCCCCACGTCGCGGAGATTCGATACTCAACGGGCAACAGCGAATTGGAGTTCGTGGCGACGTTCAGCACACTGAAGTCCGCTTTGATGAACGAAATCATCAAGCAAATAAACGCAAACAGCACCAGGCCAAACAGGGCGACCGTGGCGTTTCGCGTGAAGTCGACCATCGCGACGCCGCGCCGCATATTCGCCGTGCCCGCGATTCCCGCGCTTGCAAGGCACACAAAGAAGGCGAGGACTAGCGCAAAGTGACCGAGTTCTGGAATCATGAAGAATCGTCGCGCACCGCAGGCGGCGGCGAAGTGTGATGCTGAGGAACGTTGATTTTAGGCTTCGCGCCTTGATTGGCGCTGAATGAAGCGAAGTCTATTTGCGCGCGCGCAAACCCACTGCGACAGACTTTGACACGCGCAACCGATAAACTGGCCCGCATGAACAACGACAGCACACTCGCGGGATTGCAAGCGCGTTACGGGGCGCGGCACCGCTGGTACCTGCTGTTGGCTGTGATGGTCGGGACGATGGCCTCGGTGATGTCCTCGACGATTGTCAACGTTGCCATCCCGGACATGAGCCGTCACTTCACGCTTGGCCAAGAGCGCGCGCAATGGGTTAGTTCTGCCTTCATGGTGGCGATGACGGTGTCGATGCTAACGACGCCGTGGCTCCTCGGGCGCTTCGGATATCGGCGAACGTACCTGATTTGTGTGTGGATGCTCATGGTGGGCGGCATCGCCGGCGGCTTGTCGAGCGAGTACTACCTTGTGCTCGCGGCTCGCGTGTTCGAGGGACTCGCAGCGGGCGTTGTACAACCCATCCCCGCGATCATCATTCTGCGCGCATTTGACCCCTCGGAGCAGGGCCGCGCCAGCGGTATGTTTGGCACGGGCGTGGTGCTCGCGCCGGCCATCGGGCCGAGTATTGGCGGCGTGCTCGTCGACCTGTTCGGGTGGCGGTCGATATTCTTTATGGTCGTTCCGTTTTGTCTGGCATCAATGTGGCTCGCGCACAAATTCGTGCCGACCACTGCGCCCGGCGGCCTCGCGGCAGATCCGCACAGCGCACCACTTGACTGGGTCGGCCTTGGCCTTGCGACAGTCGGTACGCTCTGTTTGTTGAACGGGCTGGTTCAACTGCACGGCGGCGGCGGGCTGTTGGCGGTGGCGCTTTTGTCGACGGCGCTCGCTGCCTTCGGCGCGTTCGTGGCGTGGGAGCGGCGCGTGGCGCGTCGGATCGGTACTTTGCCGATCGAGCAAATTCCGCTTACAGCGGCGCCGCTCATGAGCTTTGATCTGTTCCGCTACCCACAGTTTGCGATGGGCAGCGTGGTGGCCTTCATTTATGGCACGGCGCTGTTCGGTTCGACGTATTTGCTGCCGGTGTTCATGCAGCAAGGGCTCGCCCTGTCGCCATCCTACGTCGGGATGATATTGTTGCCTGCCGGATTGGTACTGGCAGTCACCATTTCAGTCGTCGGTCGCTTGGCTGACAAGTATCCGACGTACTGGCTCGTGAGTATTGGCTTGGTGTTGTTGTCGGCGTCGTTCGCCTTGATGGTGGCGGTCAATCTCGATACGCGATTGCTGTGGCTTGTCGTGTGGGCTATCGTTGGTCGTATTGGCTTGGGTTTCATCTTGCCGTCGCTCAACATCGGGTCGATGCGTGGCGTGGAGAAAGGGTTGATTTCTCAGGGCTCGAGCGTGATCAATTTCGTGCGGATGCTCGGCGGCGCAGCGGGTGTAAGCCTGTGTGGCATCGCGCTAGAGTGGCGCGTCGCGGTGCATGGCGATTCGTTGACCAAAGCAGCGACCAGCGCAGCGCGGCTCGATGCGTTTGATGACGTTTTCATCATGCTCGCCGTCACGTGTTCGCTCGCGATTGTGGCGGCGTGGCAGCTCCGTGTGCGGCCAACGCCAGACGTTGCGGGCTAGACGATGAGCGCGTGCAGCACGGCGTCGGCGCAGGCCTGCGGCGCTTCGAGTGGGATCAGGTGGCCATGCGGCAGACGTTGAAAACGCGGTGCGAATAGGCGCGCGTTGGCGGGCGCTCCGGCCATTCGCATTTCTTCTGAGTGCTCCCCCGAAATGAAACTCACGGGAATGCCACGACGCTGTAGCCGGCCTAGCGCCATGCGCGCGGAGCGGTGCGTGATGTGCGCGTAAATGTCTCGTTCGACGTCACGTGGAACGCGCAGCGCGACGCCGGCTTCGGTGTCGATAAGTGCGTGCGCAATGAAGTCGTCGAGCACGCCCGGTGCCCAGCGTTTGACGAAGGCTTTCTCCGCGAAAAAGTTGTGAGCCGCTTGGCGTGACGGCCAAGTATCACGACGTCGCGCTGCAATCGGCGCTGGCCCAGCCTTGTAGGCGAGGCCCGTGAGTTGCGAAAAACTCAAGAGCTGTGCGCGCCATCCCGTGGGGATTGGCGAATCGATGAGCACCACGTGACTGACATGTTCCGGGTGCCGCGCGGCGGCCTGCAGCGCGATGTAGCCACCCATCGAGTGGCCGACCAGCACGTGCGGCAAACGCTTACTCGCGCGCGCAGCCGTCGCCGAGGGAGATTTGCGCATGCGATGCGATACCTGCTCCAGCATCAGCGGCCAACGCTTTTTCGCTGGACAGTCCGGAGCAGACTCGAGGATTTCTGGCGCGTCGACCGTGGCGTGCGCGCGTAGCGCTTCGAAGAACTGGCGATACACGCCCGACGGATACCCGTTCGCGTGCAAGAACGTGATGTGGAACGCGGAGTGCATATTCTTGTTGTGTGCAATAGACCTGAGTGTCATTGCGATACTGTCGGCAAGAAAAAACCCGCCGGGGTTGCCCCTTGGCGGGTTTTTTCGAGGCAGCGAAAGAAATTAATCTTTGTCTGCGATCACAACGACTTTGATCTCGCTCGTCACATCGGTGTGCAACTGAAGTTTGATCGAGGTTTCGCCGATGGCTTTGATCGGGCCGTTTGGCATGAGCACCATTGCTTTAGTGATTTCGTAGCCTTGAGCGCGCAATGCTTCAGCGATGTCAACGTTGGTCACCGAGCCGAACAGACGGCCGTCTACGCCCGCCTTTTGCGACATTTTCAGTTCAACGCCGTTGAGCTTCTCGCCCAGCGCCGTTTGAACAGCAAGCTTCTCCGCAGCGACTTTTTCGAGTTCAGCACGACGGGCCGCGAGGTCCGCAATGTTTTTCTCGGTGGCGCGCTTGGCTTTGCCTTGCGGGATCAGGAAGTTACGTGCGTAACCGTCTTTGACCTTAACGATGTCGCCCAACAGGCCGACGTTCAGAACTTTTTCAAGAAGGATGATTTGCATGATAAATGTTCCTCGTCCGACTTATTCGTGTTGATCGCAGTAAGGCACGAGCGCCAAGAAGCGCGCGCGGTTGATAGCGACCGTCAGTTGGCGTTGGTACTTGGCTTTGGTGCCAGTAACGCGGCCCGGCATGATCTTGCCGTTTTCTTGAATGAAGTCTTTCAACGTGTCGATGTCTTTGTAGTCGATCTCTTTGACGCCTGCTGCCGTGAAGCGGCAGAATTTTTTGCGTTTGAAGAGTGACGGCGGACGCTTAGGGCGTTGATTGAATTTTGGTTTACCGAATGCCATGGTGCATGCTCCTTATTCAATCGCCGCGACGTCAGCAGCGTCAGCGGAGGTGAGGTTCTTGGACTTTTCGCCGCTCATCATGGGGGAGGGCGCGACTTCAGCAGCGTCCTTCTTCACGGTCAGGTGGCGCAGCACGGCGTCGTTGAATTTGAACGCGGTTTCGAGTTCGACGAGCGTGTCGCGGTCGATCTCGATGTTCATGCACACGTAGTGTGCTTTGTAGATTTTGTTGATTGGGTAGGCCAGTTGGCGGCGGCCCCAGTCTTCGAGGCGGTGAATCTTGCCGCCTTTGCCAGTGACGAGGGAGCGATAACGCTCAACCATCGTAGGCACTTGCTCGCTTTGGTCCGGATGGACGATAAAATCGATCTCGTAATGACGCATGTCATTTTCCTTTTCGTGGAGTGATCTGTGGACAGTGTGCTTACGTCGCAAACCTCGCCGAAGCAAGGAAATTCAATGTAAGCGCTTGACTGACCCCCGGCGTTTCTTAGTAGCGCAGTGTTGCGGAAACCGACCCAGATAGGCCAATTCAACCGTCGCAAAGCGTATGTGCCGTGGAGCAGAGCCAAAAATTATAGCGCGAAGCCCGTCCTGCGGGCAAACGACATTTTGTCTCGCATGCGTTGCGCGGCGCGGGAGATGGCGTTAAGCTTGCCTTAAGAAAAGCCTTGATGTTCGTCAAATGCTGCGACGCAGCAAGACGCGAGAATCTCAATTTGGCGACTTATGCTTTTGTCATATCGATGAATCTGGTCGCGCGATAGCCAGATTCATTCGTTCACGACGCAGCGAAACATCGCAGAGTCCGGCCGTCTCCCAAATTTTTTCAGGAGCCACCATGTTTGCCCCCACCGAGCTTTACAACGACGGCAAGCACGTCTGCATTTCGTTCTCTGACTTGGTCAATGAAGGACCATCCGAGGCGGTACAGGCGAACCAATTCTTGGTCGTGGATAACGGCGATGCTGCGCTGATCGACCCGGGCGGAAACATGACCTACAGCGCGCTGTACATGACCATGTCGCGCTACACGATACCCAAGCACCTGCGCTACGTGCTCGCGTCCCATGCCGATCCGGACATCATTGCGTCGCTCGCGCGCTGGTTGAGTGGTACCGAATGTGAGCTTGTGATTTCGAGCATTTGGTCGCGCTTCGCGCCGCACTTTTGCACCGGCACACGCACTGAGGGCCGCATCAAGGCCGTGCGTGACGAGGGCGGCATTCTGCCCCTCGGAAAATCCAGCCTCAGCCTCATCCCCGCGCACTTCCTGCATTCCGAAGGCAACTTCCAGTTCTACGACCCTGTTAGCAAAATTCTGTTCTCGGGCGACCTGGGCGCGTCGTTGATGCCGCCAGCGATCTGTGGCATGGCAGTGAAGGACTTCAACAAACACATTCCACACATGGACGGCTTTCATCGTCGTTACATGGTGTCGAACAAAGTATGTCGATTGTGGGCGCGCATGGTGCGTCAGCTCGATATTGAAATGATCGTCCCGCAGCACGGACCATTTTTCAAAGGCCGCGCCATGTGCGACCAATTCATCGATTGGATCGACAATCTCTCCTGCGGCGTTGATCTTGTTACCGACGCCAATTACACGCTGCCGCAAGCGAAGATTTAGCCGAAGCGCCCACTGGCGCTCCGAGCAAGTCCACCGCCTTTCCGTTAAGCTGCGAAAAAAACGGAGGAGGCAGCGGTTATGGTGCGTTGGATTTTGCGTGTATTGCTGGGGCTCGTCGTGGTCGCGATCGCCGCCGGTATTTGGATCGTGTCCGGTGCGGCGCGCGGGCCGAATGTAACGGGTTCGCTCACGTTTTCTGCCTTGAAGGATCGCGTCGAAGTGTTGCGCGACGGCAATGGCATTCCGTACGTTTTCGCGCAAAACACGCCCGACCTGATCCGCGCGCAAGGCTTTGTCACGGCCCAGTCGCGCATCTTTCAGCTGACGGCGTACCGCGCGTTGGCGACGGGGCGGCTGTCTGAGGCCATCGGTGAAAAGGGACTCGCCAACGACCGCGAAATGCGTCGCATCGGTTTGCGTCGCAACGCGGAGCGGCACGCGAAATTACTCTCGCCGACCTCGCGCGAATTTTTGAGTTGGTACGCAGAAGGACTCAACGCGTACATCACGGACCACGCCTCCGATTTGCCGACGGAACTCAAGCTCGCGGGATTTACTGCCAGTCCGTGGTCGCTAGAAGACATTGTTACCGTGTTGCACTTCGTGAACTGGAGCCAAGCCGCGAACTACAAAGCGGAACTCCTCACGCAACAAGTCATCGACAAACTCGGCGCTGAGCGCGCAGCTGAATTGTTCCCGCCGACGTACCGTGCCACGCCGGGCGCAACGCCCACTGTCACAAGCGCCAAACCGACTGCGCTCGCAGCGAACGCGGCGCCGCCGATGTGGTTGGGCTTGGCCGATGACGCGGTGATGACCGCTGCTGCGGATTCGTTCGTTGCGCCGATTAGTGTTGGTAGCAACAATTGGGCGGTCGCTCCAGCGCGCACTGCGAGTGGAAGCGCCGTCGTCGTGAATGATCCGCACCTCGACGCAC
>JAKPSO010000395.1 GCA_029571495.1 Pseudomonadota bacterium | reverse complement strand
CTGCGTCGCGCTGAAGCAGCGGCTGTCGCGGCGGTCTAAGCGGGTTGTGTACGGGGGGCAAGTTAACTCCAGCGCAGCGATGCCGGTCGGCGCGGTGCCCGGCTGGTTACGGTTGCGGGCTCCCGCAACGCGAGTAAAAGTAGTTTGCGATTTGATTTCCTTCGCGGCGAGTCGCCGTTGGGCTAATCGCGCCGTGTGCTAGGGCGTCCCCCCAGATCCCGAGCATCATTCTCAGAATGAGCAAACCGTCGGTTAGCGGGTGGACTTCGCCGTCTCCGTCAACGTCCCAATCCAAATTCGAAGTCGCGGCAGCAATTTTCGATTGCGCACCTGCAAAAGATTGGCGCGCGCAGACGTGGCCAAGGGATGCGTAGTCAGCCGATCGCGCTAATCCAAACAGACTCTTCAGGATAAACGAGCCGTCACCGGCGATGTCGACGAGGCCGTCTTCGTTGATGTCGACTGAGCACGCGGTCGTGGGGATCGAGTACGGTACGAAATAGTTCGGCTCAATAGCGGTCAGGGGACCAAATAATCGGCCATTTTCCCCGAACCGCATATTCGGCTGCTGGATGTATACCGCGCCTTGCCAACCCTGCGGAGCATCGCAACTGAAAGTTACATTGTTGTCACTTGGCCGAAAAAACGTGCAGGATAGTCCCTCGGACGTGGCGCAGATCGTCGGCGTAGGACTTCCAGTCGAAACGTATAAGGCACCGGATATTCCTGCCGCAGGAACAACGGAGAGCGGAACCGACTTGCTGGAAAACGCCACCTGCGCTGTCTGCGAGACAGATATCGTGAGAGGTTGCGCGCCACTACGTGTCACGCGCGGAGCGCAGCCATGCGGAGACGTTGGCGTATTGCCCGAATTACTACTCACAGGCATGCCACTGCAAAGGACACTTCCAGAAGAGTCGGTAAGCACGCCGTCGGTCATCGTCGGCCAGACATCGAATCCATTTGGCAGTAGGAACCATGCCTTTAACGAAAACGGCTCGCCTGCCTTTACCACTGTGGGATTTGACGCCGCTAATCGAATGTCCAGCGGCACGCGTTGTGTCGAAATTGTTGCGTTGGCTGAAGACGACAGATAGGCTCCTGTGCCGCCTGTAAACGTGAAAGAAAGCGTCGTGGCTGGCGCTGTCAGCACGTTTGCGCAGCGGTACCGAGCGACGACGGTCTTGTCCGCCAGAGCAGTGCAACCAGCCGGCGCGATGGGCACATCGACGATGCCAGAAGGCAACGCGGTTGTGACCGTCACTTCGTAATACATCTCGGTCAGAGCCAAATATGGCCCTGAGGAGATCGCTGATATTACAGTGGTCGTTGGTGCCGCCGCCGTATTGAACGAAACCGTATCAACCGGCACAAAGCCGTTGGCGGCTACTCGGAGCGCGGCGGCGTAGTTTGTTTGAGGCGGCATGAGCGGCGCACTTAGGCGGATTGGGTAGGCCCGAAGCCCGGTGGCCGTACACCGATCCGCCCCCACTGAGATCGTGCAACCACCGCCGTCGACGCCGGCGAGCGAACCGAGCGCCCGAGAAACTTTTACGTCGATCGGGGCCGTAGCGTTCACTGGCGAATTCGCCGCGTCAACGATGCCAATCGTCACTGAAAACGGGACGTCGTAGCGAGAATTGAGCGGCATTGACGACAGTACGCTTAGCCGGGTGGCCGCGGGTTCGACAGAGTCGATCTTTGCGAGCGTAGCGGTCGGAATGCCGGTTGAAGTGTTGATCGCTGTTCCGAACGTCACTACGCCGCTGCCATGAGGCAAGAGGTCTGAAACCAGAATGTCCGGTGCGGATTTCCATACGCCAGTGAATCGTCCAAGTTCTGTGCCACCAGGGGAATAGACTCGCAGATCCGAACTCGTGTCCAGGTGCACCGCGGCAACAAGGTTGCCATTTTGCAACTCTGTTAACGCATCAATACAGGAGGAACTCGTGGCCGTAATCACATGCCGATGAAGCAGAGCGCCGGCTCGCGACAACCGAGCGTAAAACCCTTGAAAACCATAGCGATAATCGTTGTCACAGCCTGCGATCGCAATATCACCGTTGGCAAGTTCGACAGCCCGTCGAATGCGACCAATCGTGGCGTTCACCGCGCTAAGAGGCGTGGTCCAACGTCGGGCCCCATCGGCCGCAAATAGGATGGCGCCACTAGCGTCGACTAGAAGCAGGCCCCCGTCGCTAAGCGCAAGCATGGCAGAAGTGTCGGTTCTCAGTGCGAAGATGGATGAATCGGCAACGAGATAATCACCGGCAGCCAATATGCGCAATAGGCCCAAATTGGTGACCGCCCACATCGATCCGCTCGACGAGGCGGCGACCGCCGCCACAGGCGTTGCGCGTACGGTCCACTTCAGTGTCCCCGTTGCGGTGTCAAGGCCGACGATGGTAGACATCAATGTTGCGGCCACGGTTGAAGTTCCTACCGCCAACGTTGACAGCTCACCCCAAAAATATTCAGGTATGACTGTCTCCCACTTCAGACTGTTGTCGCTGCGCACTGCGCGAACGCTGTTGCCAATGTGTGTGAGCTCATAACGGGTCAGATCAGAATCGATGGCCGGCATGCATTGACCACTAGGCAACGGGGCTGTACGCAGGACCTGCCCATCTGATGATATGTGCACGACATACGAGCTGTCGGAGTTGAACGACCCTCCAACTGCACTTCCCCGGTCCGATGTGACCATTGCTGCGAACCCTTCGGAGGTTTTGATCGCGCCGTTCCCAAAGCACTTGGGTCGTTCATCGGGGCGCGAAGCCCGCGTATCTGCGCGAAACTTTAAATCACTGCGTTCCCACGTGATCGCGCCTGCGGCTGTAACGCCGAAAACTTTGGGTTTGACACGTGTGGTCCCGGTGTTTCTGGTGACCGCGATCATGGCTCCTGCGACGGCTGCAAGCCGCGCATACGTCGCATTCGGCAAACTCCCAACAGCGATGGAGGTTCCGCTTACAGAATTCAGAACACGTACCGCCGAAGTCTCGCTTACAAAAACGCTTCCATCTTCCGACAACGTCGAAGATTCGGCGCGGTTTGACGGTCGCGAGAAATTTATCGAGCCACTTGGCGATATGCCCGTAACGTGTTGTTCGTACTCAATTTCGTAAACCAGCCAATTCCCGCTGGCGGTTTCGATTAGGCGGACCTCAGTTGCTGATGAAGTGAACGGCGTGGCGAACGGCGTACGCCACAAAATGTCGCCGTTCGAAGCTATGCGCACGATTGCCTCCGACGTTAAGACAACGGCACCGCCGTCGCGTGCCGCCTCAATTGCACGAGTATTCGCCTCAATCCGTGACCAATGAGCCGTCTCCTCCATTGTTCGCCCGTCGAAACGAGAGAGTACGAATTGATCGCGCAGCACCATCACTCGGCCGTTTCGGTCGAATCGCGCGCGGGCCGAACCGTAGGCGCCTGAAATTCTGCGCAGGTCGATGACTTTTCCCGTTGGTGAAATGCGCATCAGCGATGTGTGCAGATTCACATCGCCGCGTGATGCCAGCGCCACCGCGGTACTCCCGTCAGCGTACTCGTACGCGTCTATTACGTCGTCTGTAATTAGACGATCCTCGATGCGCCAAAGAAGACCACCGTTTCGGGACACTTTTAGTAGTGTGCCGCCGCCCCAAGCAAGTATCGAAGAGCTTTCCTGTATCTTTGTGATTGTGCGGACCGTGGCTGCCGCGTATGGCTGCGCGGCTAGGTCGATCAAGTAGATTACATTTCCGGATACATCGAACCCCTGCAGGTCCGCTCCGGGCCGCGAACGAGCGCTGTAGGCCCACAGGACGTGCACCATGTCGGGGGCCGAAATTGTCATTGCTCCGTCGGCGAAACTGTCGAGAAAAATGTGGTCTATGTTCCGTTCCCAGCTGCTGTGAGCTGAAGACACCACGATGGATGCACCAAGCAAGATTAGAGCGCGAAAGAACTTGTTCATATCCGGATCAAATGCGAAATTTAGTCGTACGTCGCCATTTCACTGGCAGACTGCATCACCACGGTACTGCAGATAGTTTACGCGCGAAAGCCTTCGCAGAACGTAACGGCGCTGCGTGGTAATGGCCCGAGTTAGACTGCGCTGCGGGGGACAGAAAATTCTGTTGACGCCGCCCGTGAAACTCACGCTCGAGTACGCAGTGGAATTCATCGAAGACGATGAGATGGTGGAAGTCACGCCGAAATCGATTCGCCTGCGGAAGCGCTATCTCATTGAGCACGAGCGCAAAGCGGCACTGCGTCGCGCTGAAGCAGCGGCGGTCGCGGCGGTCTAGGTCACCTGCGCGCCACGGCGCGGACGACGAGACGAGGTGCAGTTCGCGCGAGCGGATTGGCCTCGTTTTTTTACGCCCGCGATTTCGGTTGGGATGCACGCACGGCTCGCCCTGCATGGCCGCGAGCGGACAAAAAAATGCCCCGCAAAAATGAGCGGGGCCTTGTCTTCAGCTTCTACGCGCTAACGACCGATGTACGGGCGTTTCGGGCCAAAAACCATTTATATCGACTATTCAATTTCGCGCGCTGAAACGACTATTTTAAGGCCGCTAGCGAGGAAAAGCTGTATCGCGTTTCTTGACGCGAACGTCTAGCCGTCCGCCAGCTTGATTTCGACCGTCGCGCGGTCGCGCAATTCACGTAACCACGTTTGGTATGCCTCGTCGGCCTTGCGGTCGCGTAGCGCGACGCGCGCGCTTTGGCGCGTGCGCTCCTTGGTGACGTCTTGGCTGCGGCGCTCGGTGACTTCGATCAGATGGAAGCCGAACTGCGAACGAATCGGGCCGATCACTGTGTTGAGCGGCGCTTTGCTCATCGCGGCTTCGAATTCTGGCACGGTGTCGCCGGGCGAGATCCAGCCAAGCTCGCCGCCTTTGGCGGCGCTGCCGTCTTCGCTGCCTTGCTTGGCGACATCTTCAAATTTCGCGCCTCCGCCGATTCGATAGCGCAAGCGTTCAATTTTTTGCTTCGCTTCGGTTTCGCCGACGAGATCGTTCACGCGAATGAGGATGTGCCGTGCTTTATTTTGCTCGACCACAGCCTTTTGCTCGCCCGCGCGCTTGTCGATCAGACGAACGATGTGAAAGCCGTTGGCGCTGCGCAGCACGGCGCTGTTTTCTCCGGGTTTCAGTTTGTTGGCCGAATCAGCGTACAGCGAGGGCAATCGATCCGCTTGACGCCAGCCGAGCGCGCCGCCTTGTGCGGCATCGTTCGAGTCCGAAAACACCGCCGCGACTTGACCGAACGCGGTACCTGCGTTGATCTGTCGCAGCGCTTCTTCGGCGCGTTTGCGGCGCGTTTCGACTTGATCCGGCGTGGCTTGTTCGGGTACCAACACGAGAATGTGCGCGAGCTGGTATTCGGCTTGATTTGCGCCTTGCGCTTTGGCCAGCGCGAGATAGTTGTCGATCTCCGCGTCTGTGACGACGACGCGCGATTCCACCTCGCGGTCGCGCAGACGGCTCAGGAGAATTTCATTCTTCAGCTCATCGCGAAACTTGGAGACGGTCACGCCGTCCTTCGCGAGCGCCGCAGAGAATTGCTGCATCGACATCTTGTTGTCGGCAGCGATGCGCTGCAATGATGCGTTAACCGTTTCGTCGTCAGCGCGAATGCCGTTTTCTTTGGCGTATTGCAGCTGCACACGTTCGTTAACGAAGCGCTCAAGCACCTGCGCATCAAGCTCAGCGTCCGGCGGCATCGCCACGCCTTGACGCTTCAGTTGTGCGACGACGGCGCGCTTTTGCTCGTTGAGTTCGTAGCGCGTGATGACTTCGTCATTGACGACGGCGACCACACGGTCAACGAGCTGAACACGGCCCGCCTGTGCGTGCACCGCGAAACTAGCGGCCAGCGCAATGCCGGCGAGAGGAGCGAGAACGAAGGGTTTCATGATGCTTGGCGTGTTTAGAAAATCTTATGGAGTAGAAGGCGTCCACGGCGTAAACGTGGGCGTTGTGACGGTCGGCTCGTCAATGCGCCGACGCGTCGGATTATCGTAGAGTAGCGAATAGCCCGGAATGTTCCGCTTGAGCACATCGAGCGGATTGGAGCCCACGCGTCCTAGGCCGTTGAGTTCGAGTTGCAGGAAGAACGCGTTCGTTGCCGTGGTGGTGGAGGTCGTAATGCGCTGCCCCACGGCGCGAATCACGTAACAGCAGCCGTCCCACTCCAGCCCAATCACGCTCTCAGTCATCCGTCGATCGGCGATAGAGTAATTGAGGCGACCCACGGCGTAGATGTTGTTGTAGATCGGCCACTGGCCAGCGGCGTCGATCTGCTTGACTTGCACGTTGCCGGTCGACGTAGCGAGTTCGCGAATGGCGCGGTAATTGATGTTGATCGCCTTGGCTTTTTCAGGGGTGTAACGCAGCCCAAAAGCGTAGCGCTCGGTTTGTCCGGCGTTAGCGTTGTATTGGCCGCTACCTTCGACGTAGAGCGCGTCGGTGACGCGGCCAGCCGCGGCGAGCAGAATGTCGGAGCTGTTGCGATCGCGCGGCGCTTCGCCAAGCGTCACGCGCTGGTCGCTGAAATAAAAGCGCTCGCCGATGGTCAAGCGCAAGCGCTCTTTTTGCGAATCGGCATCATAGAAACGCGAAATAAGACCCAACGCCATCTGCGTGGTGTCGCCGATGCGGTCTTGCCCGATGAAACGATTTTCGCTGAACAGTTGAAGAGAGTTAAAGTCGGCCAGTGCTGTGTCAAATCGCGGCGTTTGTGATTGGTCACGGTACGGGATGTAGGTAAACATCGCGCGTGGCTCAAGCGTTTGCACCAAGGCGTTGCCAAAGAGCGAGGTATTGCGTTCAAAGCGCAAACCGCCATCCACGCTCGCAATCGGAAGAATGCGTGTCGAATTGCTGTAATCGTCGAAACTGCCAATCAAGTTGTAGCGTGTCGCGTGCAGCCCGATTTTGGGGGTGAGGAACACGCCCGGCGTGTCGTAACGCCACACCATCGTGCCGTAGGTGTAAGCGCGGTAGCCCGACGGGAGCGCCGCGTTGGGATACTCAAATCGTGTGAGATCCGACTCCATCTTCAGTTCGAGGCGCTGATCGCTAAACGGCTTGTACACGGGAGACACTGCCGTGAGCTGCGGCACCTTGTCGTACGGCGGCAGCACCAACGCCGCCGGGTCTTGCAGCGTTTGGAAACGCTGTGCCTTCGCAGTAAATACCCAATCCGCGTTGCGATACGTCAGTGTGGCGTCGCGCGGTAGCGTGGTGATCGACGTGATCGAGACGAAGTCGGCCAAGTCCACGAAGTAACGCGCGTCAGAGACGTGGTTGTAATTAACCGTCAAGGTCAGATTTGGCGAGAAGAACTGCGTATGCCGAATGTTGGTGGCATCGCGCGTCGCGTCCGCGAGTCGATCGCGCGGCAGAATCTCGCCGTTCCATTCGCCGATCGCACGGCCAAACGGGGTGTCGAACAAATAGCGGCTTTGCCCATTGAACAGCACGCCGCGCTTGGTCATGAGCCGCGTCGTCAGCGTCGCATCGTAGTTTGGCGCGAGATTGAAGTAGTAGGGCAGTTGAATGTCGAGACCGCGGTTACCGCTGGTCCCGTACGTAGCTGCCAAAAAACCGCTCTTACGCTCATTTTTGAGCGGAAACGTGAATTCCGGCAACCACGCCACGGGAAGCGACCCTAGATATATTTTGGCGTCGCGTGCCGTACCGATGGACGTAGTCTCATCGAGATCAAGCTGTCGCATCTCCAACCGCCACGCGGGGCTGTCACCCACGCAGGTTGAGTAAGTGCCGCGCTCAATGCGGTATTGCTCGGGCCCAGTGAAAAGCACCTCATCGGCCTTGCCGCGACCTTTGTACAGTCCCAGCACAAAGGTCGGGTTCTTCATAAAACCCGTTGCATTGTCGCGACGGTATTCGAGTTCGGGGCCGGTAACGAGGTCTTGCCACGTGCGGATGACGACGTTGCCGCGGGCCTTGATCGTGTCAATCGGAAACTCGTAGCGCATCGTGTCGGCCAGGACTTGGCGCGACGGCGAGCGCATGTCGACCGAGCCCCTCGCCTCAAAGAATTCGTTGTCCACGCCCGACGACTCGATGGCGGTGACGGTGGCGACTTCTTTTTCTTTTGGTGCCGGGGCGCGAAGCTGTGTCGGGTAGCTGCCGTTTGAGGATATCGCCGACGGACAGTAAGGGCGCGTTGCGTCAGGCTGCGCCGGTGCGACCCAACCGGTGCTGGTTCCCATCGCGGCGTTGGGCGCGGTGGATGCGCCGGCGACGCAGACGCTTTGCGCGTGCGCGCCTGCCGCGGAGCAGGCGGCGGCCATCAAAGCGAAAAGGGGACGTCGAGTAAAACGCAAACTGGAAATCCGGACCGGCTAGCGGTTGTTAGACTTATGGAAACGCTGAATCAGTCCACGCGATGCGCGCTATGGACTGGTTCAGCGTTTCCTTGTAAGTTTAGCCGACTAATCAATGCGTTATGAACGCGGTGGCTGGCGCGGCGCGGCCGGTTGTCGGCTTTTTGAATGTGCCCGTTTGTAATGCAAACCGATCTTCCCCTTCAAGGCTTTGACGCCCGCCTTGATGACGTCATCAGCTGGCTCGTGCCGATCAAGGCGCTCGATGGCAGCGCTTGGTCGCAAATCGCTGTCGCGTCGGCTGACGCGAGTTTTCGCCGTTACTTCCGTGTCACATCTGATTCCGGTGCGAGCGCGATCGTGATGGACGCGCCGCCACCCCTGGAAGACGTGCGACCGTTTCTCAATGTGGCGCAGTTGTTAGATGACGGCGGCGTTTACGTGCCGGCGCGAATTGCGACCGACGAGACGCGGGGTTTTTTGTTACTCGGCGATATGGGCAACACAACCTATTTGTCCGCGCTGACATCATCGCAGCCGCCAGACCCGCAACCGTTGTTTGCCGATGCCATCGCGACGCTCGTGCGTTTGCAGCAGATTGATCCGCTGCGCGCACGTACGCCGCTCGGGCGTTATGACGCCGCGCTGCTGCACCGTGAGATTAATTTGTTCCCTGAGTGGTACCTTGATCGCCATGTCGGTGTGATGCTCACCGATGATCAAAAGAATGCACTGGAGCGGGTATACGCGCTTCTCATTTCAAGCGCACTCGGCCAACCGACGGCGCTCGTGCATCGCGACTACATGCCGCGCAATTTGATGGTGACCCCGGCACGCAGTCCCGGCGTTCTCGACTTTCAGGACGCCGTGATCGGGCCGATCAGCTATGACGTCGCGTCGCTCATGCGCGACGCCTTTCTGAGTTGGGAAGAGCCACAGATCATCGATTGGGCCGCGCGGTATTGGAGCCAAGCACGTAAAGCTGGCCTCCCGGTTCGTGAGGACTTCTCGGAGTTCTATCGCGAGATGGAGTGGATGGGGTTGCAGCGCCACTTGAAAGTGCTCGGCATATTCGCGCGTATCAACTACCGCGATGGCAAACCAAAATATTTGGCCGACACGCCGCGGTTTGTGCAGTATGTGCGCCACGTTGCGAGCCGCTACAACGCTTTCGCGCCGTTGTTGCGCCTTTTTGACCGCATTGAGGGCAACAAGATCAAGGTGGGTTACACGTTTTGAGCGCTGAAACTCACCGTCGACCGCTTGAGGCCATGATCCTCGCCGCCGGGCGTGGCGAGCGCATGCGGCCTTTGACCGACACATTGCCGAAACCACTGGTGCCCGTGTGTGGAGCGCCGCTGATCGAGCACCACATCAAAAAGCTGGTCGCCATCGGCGTTCGCCGCATCATCATTAACGTGAGTTATCTCGCCGAAGCGCTGATCGCCGCGCTCGGTCACGGTGAACGTTTCGATTGCGAGTTGATTTACTCGGTCGAAACGGTGCCGTTGGAATCGGGTGGTGGCATTGCAACAGCGAGCGCGCACTTCCAAAGCGACGCCATCATTTTGGTGAGCGCGGACATTTACGCGGACCTCGACTATGCGACTCTGTTGCCGCGCGTCACCGCTATTGAAAACGGGCCGGATCGCGCCCACTTTGTGATGGTGGCGCCGACGGTAGGAGAGCCTGGGGGTGAATTCGCAGTGTGCGACGGGCGAGTACACATGGGCCAGCCGCGCATGACCTTAGCGAATATTGCTGTCATCGCGACGACGCCTTGTCGAGCTTGGCCACGCGGCGAGCGCTTTAAGCTCTTGCCGTACTACCAACAAATCGTCGAAATGGGCGCTGTCAGCGGCGAAGTGTTCTCCGGCGTTTGGAAGAACGTGACGACGGCAGCTGATGTGGATTTTCTCAATGCGGCGCGCGCTGCCCTGAACTAAATTTGGTACTTACGACTATGAATCCTCTTCTTGATTTTTCTGCGCTGCCGCGCTTTTCTGAGGTCACGCCAGAAGACGTCGTCCCGGCAATTGAGCAACTGATCACCGAAGCGCGAGCGACGATTGCCAAAGTCGAATCATCGGAAGCCGTGACCTGGGCAAACGTCGTCGAACCGTTGCAGGACGCGACCGAACGCTTGGGCCGCGCGTGGGGTGCGGTGGCACATCTCAACGCGGTGGTGAGTAGTCCTGCGCTGCGCGACGCGCACAACGCGGCGCTTCCAAAAGTGACGCAGTTTTTCACGGAACTCGGCCTCAACAAGGCGCTTTTTGCGCGCTACAAAACGCTTGCCGAGCACGCGGCGTCACTCGGCGACGAGGAGCGCGCACTGCTCCATCACGAGTTGCGCGATTTTCGTTTGAGCGGCGTCGAACTTGAAGGCGCGGCGCGTGAACGCTTTGCAGCGATTCAGGAGCTCCTCGCCGACACGCAATCACGATTTGAAGACAACATTCTCGATGCGACCAACGGATTTACGCTCGACGTGCCGGTGTTGGAACTCGATGGTGTTCCGGAGGACGTAATCGCCACGGCAATCGCTAAGGCGAAAGAAGCCGGTCAGCCTGACGGAATGGCGCGCTTAACGTTACAGGCGCCTTGCTACCTACCGGTCATGCAATACGCCAACTCGCGCTCCCTGCGCGACCGCATGTATCGTGCGTATTCGACGCGCGCCAGCGACCAAGGCGACAGTAAGTTTGACAACAGCGAGCACGTTGAAACGATCATGGCGCTACGCGCTGAAGAGGCAGGCTTGCTCGGCTTCAAGAGCTACGCCGAGTTCTCCCTTGTGCCGAAAATGGCGAAGTCGCCCGCTCAGGTTTTCGAGTTCATTCGTGACATCGCAAGACGCGCACGTCCGTTCGCAGAGCGCGATCTCGCGGAACTCAAAGCCTTCGCGGCAAGCGAGCTCGGGATTTCCGATTTGCAGTCGCCGGACGTCATGTACGCGTCAGAGAAGTTGCGTCAAAAGCGCTATGCCTTTAGCGACGAAGAACTACGTCAGTACTTCCCGGAAGATCGTGTGCTTGCGGGCTTGTTTCGCGTTGTGCAGAGCATTTACTCCGTTCAGATCGTCGAAGGCGAGGCGTCAGCTTGGCACGATGACGTGCGCTTTTTCGAGGTACAGGACGCGGCCGGAAAACTCATCGGTGAGTTCTACTTCGACCTCTACGCTCGTGACAGCAAGCGTGGCGGCGCGTGGGCAGATTCTGCGCGCAATCGACGCATCAAGCGCGGCAAGTTGCAAACGCCCGTGGCGTACATGACCTGTAACTTTCCCGCACCCGTCGGGGACAAGCCAGCGCTATTCACGCACGACGACGTGATTACTTTGTTCCACGAATTTGGACACGGCTTGCATCTATTGCTCACCGAAGTCGGCACGCTCGGCATCTCCGGCTTTGGCCATGT
Source organism: Pseudomonadota bacterium (assembly GCA_029571495.1). Classification (GTDB taxonomy): domain Bacteria; phylum Pseudomonadota; class Gammaproteobacteria; order Burkholderiales; family Casimicrobiaceae; genus Casimicrobium. The sequence continues at coordinate 14,135 of JAKPSO010000395.1, read as the reverse complement.
CGAATGGGATGCCGTCGAGTTGCCTAGTCAGTTTATGGAGAACTACTGTTGGGAGTGGGATGTCCTCACGCACATGACGCAGCACGCTGACACTGGCGAGCCGTTGCCGCGTGAACTGTTCGAGAAGATGATCGCGGCGAAGAACTTCCAGGCGGGCCTCGGCGCGCTACGGCAAATGGAATTTGCGCTATTCGACATGCGCCTGCACGCTGAAGGTAAGCCCGCCGATCGCGACACGGTCTTGCGGCTCTTAAACGACGTGCGCGCAGAAGTATCAGTCATTCAGCCGCCTGCTTACAACCGCATGCCGTGGTCGTTCGCGCACATTTTTGGTGGCGGCTACGCGGCGGGGTATTACAGCTACAAGTGGGCGGAAGTGCTCTCCGCGGACGCATTCAGCCGCTTCGAAGAAGACGGTGTGCTCTCGCCCGTCGCCGGTGCGGCATTTCGTAAAGAAGTATTGGCTCGCGGCGGCAGTCGCGACGCGATGACAAATTTCGTCGCCTTTAGGGGCCGCCCCCCTACAGTTGACGCGCTTTTGCGGCACAATGGCATGGTTGCGCAGTAGCGTTCGACGCGATTGTGTTGCGGTGTTGAATTACCGCTCTGAAGGAGTTTGCAAATGAAACGTTTTTATTTGATGAGCGCGCTTGCGGTGATCGCCGCGCTACCGGCGGTGAGCGGCGCGCAGTCCGTGTACCGCTGGGTCGACGCCAATGGCAGGGTTCAGTACTCTGACCAACCGCCACCCGCTGACGCCAAAAATGTGCAACAAAAGAACGTAGGGGGCAACTCGATTCAAAACAACGAGTTGTCGCTTGCGGCCGCGGACGCACAAAAGAAGAATCCCGTCACACTTTACGTGAGCGAGTGCGGCGAAGCGTGCGACGCTGCCAGAAACTACTTGAACAAACGCGGCGTACCGCACACGTTGGTGGACCCGTCACGTTCGCTCGAACTCAACAATAAATTCAAGGCCGACACCGGTGGTGGCTCCATTGTGCCTGTACTGAAAGTTGGCGAAAAGCGCCTCACGGGTTGGAGCGAAGCGGGTTGGGCGTCGGCGCTCGACAGCGCGGGCTACCCGAAGACTGGCGGCTACGCCAAGCCAAAGCCCGTTGAGGATCGTTCGGGGTTGCTCGACACGTCCAAAGCTCCGCCAAAAGCAGCGTCGAAATCGCCGACGCCCGGCCCAGCTCAGCCGCCGCGCGCAACAAAGTCTGACGGCACATCCGGTCAGCCGCTGGTGAATCGAGAAGACTAACTCGGTGCGGATTACCACATGGAACGTTAATTCGCTGACGGCGCGCATGGCGCGTGCCGAAGCGTGGCTGCGCGCAAATCAAAGCGACGTGCTCTGTTTGCAAGAGCTCAAAATGGAAACGCACAAGTTTCCGCACGAAATGTTCGACGCCCTCGGCTATCGAGCGGCGGTCTACGGTCAGAAGACATACAACGGCGTCGCCATCGTCGCCAAGAAGACGCTTCCCGAATTCGTCGACGTGCAAATGGGCGTTCCGGAATTTGAAGACGAGCAGTGTCGGGCGATTGCAGCCACAATCGGTGACGTTCGCGTCATTGATCTCTACGTCGTCAACGGTCAGTCCGTCGACTCCGACAAATTTCAATACAAACTCCGTTGGCTTGACGCGGTCAGTGCGTGGCTTGCCAGTGAACGCGCGAAGCACGAAAAGCTTGTCGTGGTCGGCGACTTCAATATCGCTCCATCGGATGCCGACGTGTACGACCCCATCGCGTGGGCCGGACAAGTGCTTTGCACGGACCAAGAACGCGCCGCGTTCAATCACTGGGTTGGCCTTGGTCTCGTGGACTGTTTTCGCAAGTTCGATCACCCGCCAAAGACATTCACATGGTGGGATTACCGCATGCTCGGGTTTCAGAAGAACAATGGCCTGCGCATTGATCACATCCTCGCGACGCCGACGCTCGCCGACACATGCACCGAATGCGTTGTCGACCGCAATGAGCGCAAAGGCGAAAAGCCGTCCGATCACGCGCCGGTTACCGCAACTTTTTCTTAGGCGCTACGGATCGCTGGTCCGTCGCTAGCGTCAATTTCGACTGTTGTTCAGTCGTACACCACGTTCGCATTGTTGATTTGCGTCAAATATATGCGGTTGCGAATCGTTCGTATTAACGTATACAATGACAGCATCGCATCACCGCATACAAAGAGATTTCCCCATGAATCGCCGCATCCAAACCATCGTCTCGGGACTCGTACTCACCGCCGCCATGACCGCAGTCGCGGCACCCGAGACGGTCGTTGTGTACTCTGCGCGCAATGAACAACTCATCAAACCGCTCTTTGATGCATACACCAAAGAGACGGGCGTAGTCGTTCAGTTCATCACCGACAAAGAAGGACCACTGATGGCGCGCCTGAAGGCCGAGGGCGCCAATACACCCGCCGACGTGTTTATGACCGTGGACGCAGGAAACCTTTGGCAAGCGGCAGAAGAAGGACTGCTGCGTCCCGTGAAGTCCGCGACGCTCAAAGCAAATATTCCAGCCAATCTTCGCGACCCAGACGATCAGTGGTTTGGACTCTCGGTGCGCGCGCGCACCATCGTCTACAACACGCAAAAAGTAAAGCCGTCGGAACTGTCCACCTACGAAGATTTGGCCGCTCCGAAATGGAAAGGCCGCCTCTGTCTACGCACGTCAAAGAAGGTTTACAACCAATCGCTGGTAGCGATGATGATTCACGAGCACGGCGAGGCGAAGACCGCGCAAATTGTTTCAGGGTGGGTGAAGAACCTCGCCACCGCGCCGTTTGCGGATGACAACTCCGCGATCGAGGCCGTTGCCGCGGGCCAGTGCGATGTGACGCTCGTTAATACGTACTACTTTGGCCGGCTGATCGAGGCCAAGCCAAAGCTGCCGGTCGCGATTTTTTGGCCGAATCAGTCGGTCAGTCAAAAAGAAGCGGGCGTCCACGTCAACATTTCTGGCGCGGGCATTGCGAAGCACGCGAAGAACCCCGCTGCTGCGGTCAAACTCCTCGAATGGCTTTCGTCTGAAAAAGCTCAAAATTTGTACGCAGACGTTAACTTGGAATATCCGGTGAACGTGAACGTCAAAGTAGATCCAACAGTCGCTGCGTGGGGCACATTCAAGCAGAACCTGCTGAACGTTCGTGAAGCAGGGCGCCTGCAGACCAGCGCCGTAAAATTGATGGATCGCATCGGCTACAAGTAACGCTTAACTAAACGGCGGCATGCCCAATATTTCGCCCACCGCCGAATCTCAGTCAAGAACGCCCTCCGTGGGCGTTCTTGCGTTTCCGCGATTAACTGGCTGGCACTTGGCGGCGGCCGCCGTTGCCCTAGTTGTTCTCATTCCCCTCGCGGTGACCTTCGCCGCCTGGTTGCGCCCGCAGGCCGAGATCATGGGCCATCTCGCTGAGTTTGTTCTGCCGGAGTTGTTACTCAACACGTTCTGGTTGCTGCTGGGTGTGGGTGTCGGCGTTGGCGTATTGGGCGTGTCGCTCGCCTGGCTCACTGCGATGTGTGACTTTCCGGGGCGTGCGATTTTCTCGTGGGCGCTGCTGTTGCCGCTGGCTGTGCCTGCCTACGTGTTGGCCTTTGTACTCATTGGGCTTCTGGACTTCAGCGGACCGATTCAGACCGCGTTGCGTGGTGTATTCGGCCCGCTCGCGTTGCCGCCAATACGCTCACGCGGTGGCGTGATTCTGGTCATGTCACTTGCGCTCTATCCCTATGTTTACCTCATTGCGCGCAATGCATTTCAGAGCCAAGGTCGCGCGGCGATGGAGGCGGCGCAAACCCTCGGGCTGAACCGTTGGCGCGGCTTTTTCAAAGTGGCTCTCCCCATGGCGCGACCATGGATCGCCGCAGGCGTCGCGCTCGCGCTGATGGAGACGCTTGCAGACTTTGGCACGGTGTCAACGTTTAACTACGACACCTTTACGACTGGAATTTACAAGGCGTGGTTCTCGCTGTTCTCACTGCCCGCCGCGTCGCAATTAGCGTCAATTCTCATCGTGTTTGTGTTGCTGTTGGTGCTCGCTGAACAACGCCAGCGTGCACCGATCAAATACATCGCAGTGGGCCGCTCGGGTGACCAGCGCCGGATGCGTCTGACGCGAGCGCAAGGCGCTCTCGCGTGGTCGCTGTGCTTCGTCGTCTTACTCGCCGCTTTCATCGCGCCGATGGTGCAGCTACTGCTCTGGGCAAAAGCCGCGATCGCAACCGATCTCGACGCGCGGTACTGGTCGTTTCTCGGGCACTCGCTGTGGTTGTCGTCGCTTGGGGCGGTCACTGTCGCGGCGGTCGCGCTCCTGCTCGCCTACGCCGCACGGCAGCGTCCGAGTGCGCTTGTTCGAGGCGCACAACGAATCGCGACGCTCGGATACGCGATACCCGGCGCTGTTCTCGCCGTGGGCGTCTTTATCCCCGTGGCTTGGCTTGACGAACAACTCATCGCGCTTTTTTCGTTGACGACTTCGACAGGTGTGCCGCTCACCGCGGTGTTGAAGGGCAGCCTCTTTGTCGTCGTCCTTGCGTACGCGATTCGCTTCCTTGCGGTGGGGTTCGCACCGCTCGATGCGGGTCTCCAACGCATCACGCGCAGCACCGATGACGCCGCGCGCGTGTTGGGATGTACGCCGACGACGCTGTTGTGGCGAGTTCACCTGCCGATCTTGCGCCCGAGTGTGTTCGCCGCGCTCGCGCTCAGTTTTGTCGATATGATGAAAGAAATGCCGATCACCTTAATGACGCGTCCGTTCGGTTGGGACACGCTCGCCACGCGCGTGTTTGAAATGACTTCTGAAGGCCAATGGCAACCAGCCGCTTTACCTTCGGTCGCGATTGTTGTCGCCGGACTATTTCCAGTGATCTATCTCGCAACACGCGGAGAGAAGTAATTCATGCCCGAGCTACGCCTTGATCAGGTCAGTCAGTCGTACGGCACACGCGAGGTAGTGCGAAATTTGTCGATGCGACTTCGGGACGGCGAAATTGGTTGCCTACTCGGTGCGTCGGGTTGCGGCAAAACCACGGTATTGCGATGCATCGCCGGTTTTGAGCCGCTGACGAGCGGTGAGATGCGCGTCGATGGCGAGGTGGTGAGCGCGCGCGGCTTCACGCTTGCGCCGGACAAACGCCGCATCGGCATGATGTTTCAGGAAGGTGCGTTGTTCCCACACTTGAGCGTCGCTGGCAACATTGCGTTTGGCATCAAGTCGCAGCCGAAAGCCGCACAAGAGGGGCGCGTCGCGGAACTGCTTGCGCTCACGGGCCTAGAGAGTTCATCCGAGAAATTTCCGCATCAACTTTCGGGCGGTCAACAGCAGCGTGTCGCGCTCGCGCGTTCGCTCGCGCCGAAGCCGAAATTACTGCTCATGGACGAGCCGTTTTCGAGTCTTGACGTCGAACTGCGTGAACGCCTCGCGCTCGACGTGCGCGCGATCCTCAAGCGCGAGCGCATGACCGCGCTGATCGTCACCCACGATCAACATGAAGCCTTCGCCATGGCCGATCAAGTTGGCGTCATGCACGAAGGCGAAATCGCGCAATGGGACACGCCCTACAACCTTTATCACCGGCCCGGCAACCGTTTCGTCGCGGACTTCGTAGGGCAGGGCGTTTTTCTGCCGGGCTCGGTGCTCAGCAATACGCGCGTCAAGATTGAGCTGGGTGAATTGCACGGTCACGTTCCGACCGAATGCGACGCCAGTGGTTGCGCGCAGTGTTCTCACAGTTGTTACGTCGACGTGCTGATCCGACCCGACGACATCGTGCATGACGACGAGAGCGCGATGCACGCGGTGGTCGAAAGCAAGCTCTTTCGCGGCGGTGATTTCTTGTACACGCTGACGTTGCCCAGCGGTGCGCAAGCGCTCTCGCTCGTGCCTTCGCATCACGACCACGCCATCGGTGAGAAGATCGGCATCAAACTCGCTGTCGATCACGTCGTCGCATTTCGGCGCACCGACGGCGCGCGCGCTGTACACACTCATCCTAACGTTCAACCCATAAAGTTCGTTGCATGAAGATCGCGGTTTTTGGCGCAGGTTTGGTCGGCGTCGCCTCGGCGTATTACCTCTGGCGCGACGGTCACGACGTCGAAGTGTTCGATGCCGCGCCGCAGCCCGCGACGGTGACGAGTTACGCCAACGCCTGCCTCATCTCCGCCTCGCGGGCGCTGCCCTGGCCAACGCCCAACGCAAAGCAAACGTTGCGTCGCGCAGTAACCGACGCCAGCGCGCCGATGCGGGTGGAGAAATGGCTCGACCCGGCGCTGTGGCGCTGGGGCTCGGAGTTCATGGGCTATGCCAATGAACAAGACTTCGCGCGACTCGCACGTGCAAAGCTCAAATTCGCGCGCTTTTGCCAGCAAGAACTCGAGGCGACGCTTGCCAAGACGCGCATCGATTGCGGCTATCGGCGTGATGGGTTGCTCTATGTTTGCCGCAGCGAAGAGACGCTCGCCGCCGCGCGTGCGCGGGTCGAACTCGTCGGTGCGCATGGCGTGTCCGCACGCGTGCTCTCGCGCGAGAAAATGATCTCGATGGATCGCGCGCTCGCGGCATCGCCAACCGTAGGCGGCACCTTCGCGGTGACCGACGCTCAAGGTGACGCGCGCGCCTTTACCCGAAATCTCGCCTCGTGGCTCGCGTCGCGCGGTGTGACGTTCACGTTTGATGCGCCAGTAACTGCAAAGCTCAAAGAACGTGCGCAAACCTTCGAGATTCATTCGCCACGCGGCCCTGTAAACGCCGACGCGTTCGTCGTCGCGCTCGGGCCGCAAACGCCAAAATTTGCGCGTGGCTTGGGCGTCCGCGTGCCGATCTATCCGGTCAAGGGCTACTCGATGACCGTGCCGGTGAAAGACCCTGCGCGCGCGCCCAAGCGCGGCGGCATCTGTGAAGACACGCTGATCGCGTATTGCCCGCTTCAAAGCGACGATGGCCCGGTCATGCGGATCACCACGGGCGCCGTGTTCGCGGGGCAGGATAACGGATTCACCGACGCGGACTTTGCGCCACATCGAGCGCATTTCGAAGCGCTGTTTCCAGGCGCGCTCGACTGGTCGTCGAGTCGCGTGGAGCATTGGGCTTGCCAGCGCCCGATGACGCCGTCGTCGCTGCCGATCCTGCAACAGCATCGCTTCCCGAATCTCTACTGGAACTGCGGCCAAGGCCACATCGGCTGGACCATGAGCTGCGGCTCGGGTCGCATCATCGCCGACCTGATCGGCAAACGAACGCCGTCGTTTGATCTGTCGGATATGCAGCGGTTGTAGCGTCGAATTGCGATCGCCCGAAGGATCGCTCGGATACAGCTTTATGTTGCTAACCACCGATGGCTGGTCGTTAGCGTCGCAAAATTCGCCTAGTCAACAAACGAGAAAAAGCGGCCATAACGGCCGTAAGATGGCCATTAGCACAAAAAAGTTATATCAACCATCACTTCGGCAGAGGACGCGGCGGTGGCGTGGGGCGATAGCGCGGAATCCACGGGCGGTAGCCGTAGTACGGGTAGGGCCACCAGGTCGGCGGTTGCTCGATGACGTAGGACGCGAGCGGTTTCGGTTCGATCACTTCGAACGCGAGGAACTGGGTGATTTGCTTCGCGCTGAAATTGTCGTCGCTTGCGAACAGGAGCGTGCGATTGCCGTTGGGCAGCGTCGGGCCGAACGTCATCGCTTCGGTGTTGTCGAGCTTCTTGACGCCGGGCTTAAGGCTGTCGAAATTGATAATTAGGCGCTTGCTCACGGCCGTGTATTCACCGTCGCGCAGCACGGGCACGTTGAGCACATCGCTGCCGTCGCGCGTGTCGATCAAATACACGCGCAGGGAATTGCCGGGGCCCGCGACGTAAGCGCGCTCAAGCACCAACATGCGGAATTGGTCGAGCATCAAAATTTCCGGAACGCCGTTGTCGGCAAACCCATTCGCGGGCGTCGGACGATGCGGAATAGCGTCCGGGATGTAGGCGATTTGCCGAATCGGATTGCCGGAGTGTGCGTGGTACAGCGTGAAGCGCGCCGGGCCGCCCGCCGCGTCGAGGCTTGGCTCTTGGCCGTCTTCGTAGAGCGCGGCTTCCATCGACACCCAAATCGCTTTGTTGTCGGGCGTCAGCGTCATGCCCTCGAAGGTCAGGTTGTCGCGCGGGCCCGCGTCGCCCGTCTTCATCTTGAACATCGGCAGCGTCGGCAGTTCGCGGATAAAAGTGCCGTCCAGTTTGATCTCACGCACAACGGGATCGAGGCCGAGCTTTTTGTCACCCTCGCTGGTCCATAAGAGCGTGTCGGTGTCGCTGCGATAGCGAATCGCTTCCGGGTCCGGAATATCCTTCGCACCCTGCGCCTTACCGCCGTAAGTACTGCCGTCTGGGCGCTTCATTTGCACGACAGACGTGATTTCTGGAGTTTTGAGTTCAGTCGCGGAGACGTTGATTTTCGCGGTGTATAGGCGCGCAGCGTTGATGTCCGAGCGGTCATCCGCCAGCAGGTAATAAATATTGCGCGCCGCGTCGTAGTCGATGCCCGAAATGCCGCCGACCGTGGTGCCACCGAATTGCATACGGTGCGGCAGCGTGGCCTCGCCGATGAAACGAAGCGAGACGCCCGTGGCGTTCGGCGCGACGGCGGCGGGCACTGGTGCCGGGCTCTGCGTGGCACAACCAGCGACGGAGAGGGACAAAACAAGCGGAGCAAATAGACGGCGCACGCGGCCTCCAGTCAATGGACTTAACGGGCTAATTTTGACACTGTTGGTGCCGAAGTGTTTGTGCGAGCAACGTTGTCATTTCGGCGGTTTCGCGTCGCGCAAGCGCTCGCGCCACCATTGCAGTGCGCGGCCGTGATTGCTGCTCTTCCAGGCGATGACAAGGTGCGCCTTCGGTCGTCGTTCCTCGACGCGCTTGGCGATCAGCGTTTTGTCGCGCAGGTGGGGTGCGGCGTACCAGCGTGCGAGATAACCAGCGCCGAGTCCGGCCAGCTGCGCTTCAACTTTCGCCTCCAATGATGGCACGACGAGAATGTCCTGCCCCGACAGCAACCCGCTTGTTCGAAGCGGCAAATGGCGTGCACTGTCGCCGACCGCCACCGCGCGATGCTGCTGCAACAGCGCGTTGCTGAGCGGCTCTGTGGCCTTGGCGAGCGCGTGTTTCGGCGAAACGCAATAGTCAAACTCGAGGTCGAACAGCGGCTGTGTGCTGATGCCCATGCCGCCGGGCGCGTCGCTACTGGCACCAATCACAAGATCGGCGCGACCATCAAGCAGCGCGTCCCACGTTCCCGCAAGCGTCTCTTCGTTGATGCGCAATTTTGCTGAACAAGTGTCTTTGAAATACGCGGCTACGTGTGGCTGCAACCACCGCCACGGCAAGATCGCGTCGAGCACGATGCTGAGCTCTAACTCCCATCCCGTTGCCGTTTGCGCGATCTTTGATTGCAACGCATCGGCCTGCGCCAAAAGTTCACGGCCTTGCTCCAACAACACTTTTCCCACGGGCGTCAGCTCCGCCCGATAGCCGCGCCGATCAAATATCAGGGTGTCGAGGTCCGCCTCCAGTTTGCGCACCGCGTAGGTGATAGCTGAGGGCACGCGATCAAGCTCTTCTGCGGCTCGCCCAAAACTACCGAGGCGGGCGATTGCATCGAGGATTTCGAGCGACTCAAGAGTAAGTTTCAACATGTTCGATATTGTTGAACAAGTGCATCAATTCAGCAAACTTGTTTGTGCGGGCGGCCGCCGCCATACTTCGGACATTGAGAAAGGAGCGTTGTTATGTTGACGCTAAGAAAATCTGACGATCGCGGCAAAGCAGACCATGGCTGGTTGCAGAGCCGATTCAGCTTCTCATTTGCTGAATATCACGATCCGAAACACATTCACTTTGGGCCGCTTCGGGTGATCAACGACGATTACATCGCGCCGGGCCAAGGCTTCGGTATGCATGGCCACAAGGACATGGAAATCGTGACCTATGTGCTCGAAGGCGCGGTCGCGCACAAGGATTCGCTGGGCAACGCTGGCAACATCGTGCCCGGCGAAGTGCAGCGCATGAGCGCGGGCCGAGGCATCATGCACAGCGAGTTCAACCCGAACGCCGATCGACGCACTCATCTGCTGCAAATCTGGATCATTCCAGATCGAACGGGCGGCGCAGCATCCTACGAACAAAAGACGTTTGCCGACACAGAAAAGCGCGGCAAACTGCGCCTCGTTGCGTCGCCGGATGGCGCGGAAGGCTCGGTCACGATTCAACAAGACGCGCGGCTGTTTGCGGGTTTGTTTGACGGCCACGAATCAGACGCGCACACGCTTGCGGCGGGGCGTATCGCTTATGTTCACGTAGCACGTGGTGCGGTGCATGTGAACGGTGTCGCGCTCACCGCGGGCGACGCGGCAAAGATCGACGACGAAACGACGGTTCGTCTCGATGGCGGCGAACAGGCCGAAGTGTTGCTCTTCGATCTAGCGCCGCTTCAGTAATTCAATTTCACAACGTGCGGCTCGCCGTACCCACTCGTCACTTTACTCACTAGGAAACACAACATGTCATCAGTCGCAATCGTCTACCACTCCGGCTACGGCCACACCAAAGCCGTCGCTGAAGCGGTTACCAAAGGCGCCGCAAGCGTTGCGGGCACGACCACGCACCTCATCAGCGTCATCGACATTGAGGGGCAATGGGAGACGCTCGCTAAGGCCGACGCCATCATCTTCGGCGCACCAACGTACATGGGTTCGGCCTCAGCGCCTATGAAGACGTTTATGGATGCCAGTTCGAAAGTGTGGTTTACACAGGGCTGGAAAGACAAGATCGGCGCGGCCTTCACCGTGTCCTCAAACCAATCCGGCGACAAGCTGTCGACGCTGCAGCAATTTGTGACGTTCGCGATGCAACACGGAATGGTGTGGATCGGCACCGGCATGATGGGCGGCAATAACAGCAGCAAGGGATCGAAGGACGATCTCAATCGCTTGGGCTCGGCCACTGGCGTGATGGTTCAAGCCAACGCCGACCAAGGCGTCGAAGGCATCCCCGATAGCGACTTCAAAACAGCGGAAGCGTTGGGCGCGCGCGTTGCGGCTCTAGCGGCAAAACTCACCAAATAATTGCGCGGAATGCGAAACAAAAAAGCCGCGCACTGCGCGGCTTTTTTCTCTGCGTGAGTGCGCCTATTTCGGAGCGGTTTGCAGCGTGATGATGCCGCAGCTGACGCGTGGACCTGCGTTGCCGAGTGGCTGCGATACATAGTCGTCAGGGTCGCGGTGCGTGATGAGCGGCATACCGACGATGCTGTATTTGCCGCCGCCAAGCGTGATCGTGTCCACTTCTTGCCGCGTGGTACCGACGCCGTTGGCGTCCGTCTTCAGGTTAAACATCGCACCGGCGTGCCGCAAAACGTGGCCTGGGTCGCCATGAGGGTGGCCGTCCGGGTTGAAATGCCCGCCGGTCTTCGTGCCATCGCCCGAACAATCCGGCACGGCGTGGACATGAAAGCCGTGTTCAGAGTGCGGCTTAAGCCCTGCGATGCTCGCTTCGACAAGCACTTTGCTCGCGCCAATTTGCGTGAAACGCACTTGCCCTGTGGGCTCCAACTTCGCGGCCGCAGCAGAAGTCGTCGGCCGCATCTCGGCGATCGCAACGACGGGCTTTCGCTCATCCATCATGCTCTGGCAGCCCGCGATAAGCGTTGCCGCAACGGCGACGCCAATCAACATCAAATGTCGCTTGCTGTATTTCATGTGCAATCTCCTTGTACATTGGCCAGGTGGCCGTATCCGTTGGTGCTAAGTTTCGTTGAACGGTCAGATTGTGACATGCAATGCGCCGAAAACGATGCAGGGTTATTGCCGCTCGATTTGAAACACGGGCGTCGCGGCGCAAAGGTTGGACAACACCGTTTTGGTTTTATGGCTTTTCACATCGAAGCCACGCGTGGTGTTGAACACAAAATCTAACTTGCGTTGGGATAAGCTGTCACAAGTCGAAAAATTCCAGAAATTTCAGTTACCCAAACCGTACGAATGCACGCATTGCGTCCGTCAGGCGTTTCGACAGCGCATTCAAGCACGTACTTTACGCCGTGACTGCTCGCCTCTGTGGAGATTATCGGGCGACTCTCGCCGTGCGCCACTAAGGCGGCTTGAAGCGATTTCCAAGCGTCGCGCTTAAATCCGTGACCGTTGAAGAACTTCGCCTTACTTTTACCTTCGGGGTGATTGTCGTTGAGCAAGTATTTGACAATTTTGGACTCGTCAACTTGCAATATTCCCTGCTTGGGGAGGTACTTCCTGCGGCTAGTCATTCAGCAGCTCGACGTCCTTCGCGTCTACTGTCACGACATCGACCACACCATGTGGCTTGACGATCTCCACCTCTAAGCCGTTCGAGTCTCGGTAAATGTGGACGATTGCTCCCACAGACCCCTTGGGTTGGCTACCTGTGCGTCGTAGCAAGCGAACACGCGCATGTTCAAACAGTGCGGTGTTTGCCTTCGCGTCTTCTGTCGTGCGTCGCTGCGTGGTCATAACAAAGGATTGTGAATCACCCGCGAGGAATTTGTCTACAAGTATTCCAGCGTCCGTCGCAATTTTTTGTTCAATGATGTCTGCTTGAGATCGCGTTTCAACCGCCTCCTCAGCTAAATTCGCAATGGCAATTTCGTTCTCCGGTCCAACGCGAACGACGTTGAAATCAAGAATTTCAACTGGATCAATCTCAGGGACGCTCGAACCAAATGCTAAAGACTTAATGAGTGGGCGACCTAAAGTTGGGTGCGACAGCGCAGTCAAAAGGTAACCCACACGCATCGAAGCATCTTTGCCAGGAACGATGCGAATCACGTGATTCGAAATTACTTGATCATGTAGAGCCTGACCGGCGAGAACGGCACTGCCGATGATTCCGTAGACCTGCCCTGAGCACGGCATTAACAACCAGTCTTTCTTTACACGACCGCGAAACTCGTCACCAAATGCGCAATCTGCAAACCTCTTATTGTTATCAGGGTTCATTTCCAACAAGTCCGCGCTGTCGAAATACGTGACACCGTCACTTGCGGGTATGCGCTTGTAGCGTCCCGGCACCCAGACTTGGTATCCAGCCTGTCCGATTGAAACAAAACCTCGCCCGTGTTGAGCCAAATGTAATCGTATCGATTCAACGCCTGGGTTATGTGCGGCAGCCTCAAATCTGCGGCGTTTTGCGAACAATGCGGACGCCTTCACGTCAAAACCCTGATCTCCCCAATCAACAATACTTACGTTGCCGAGAGCGCGCTCAAACGATTGTTCTGCCAACGAAGTAAGTTCATGCGCCCGATTGCGCAATTTAAGAATCGCCTCAACCTGCCGCTGAAAATCAGCAGCGATGTCATTTCGTACAACAGGTATCGGCAAGGCGTCGAGATGCGATGTCTCAAGATGCTTGATGATGTGGCCGTACTGCGCGCTGTTCATCATCGCTCGTGCCTGCGGTGACCGCAGATAGGCGTATATCCACCCCCGTTGCTCGGATGCGCGAGGTTCAACGCGAAGTAGGTCGTCAGATATCAGCGTATCAGCGTGCGCCGCATACGCAAGCGTCGCACGACCGACTGCGCCAGAACGCGTAACAACAATTGTCCCATTCTTTAAAAACCGATCCGAAGCGTTTTCGGTCTTGCCAATCGCCAGCCATTTGCGCGGAACTGGACGTACGTCAAACACCTGCGTCGCGGCAAGAAATGGCGTCCCAACGCCTTCAGGAACAAGCGTTCCTTTGAGGCGAAGCGGTTGCCAAACTCGCGCGAGTTGCGACAACGGCACCCATCCAGCGGGGCGTTCCTGCAATGCCAGACGCAACCCGTAGCCGCTGGAAAGATAGGACTCTGCCTCCATCCGGCGATCACCAGACAGAAACAGTCGCATGGGCAACTCCGACCATTGGGGCGATAGCGAAGCGTGCGCCTCGCGATCAACAGGGGCGGGGGCAGCTAGTCTTGCGCGGATAGCCATTGACGGAATTGTTTTGCGATTTGCAGGGTGTTGTCGTCTACAACTTTCTGCAAGACCTGTTGCGGTTTGTAAACCGGTCGTCCATCGACATATTCGAGCATACTGCGCTCGATCTCTTCCACCACTTCAT
>JAKPSO010000343.1 GCA_029571495.1 Pseudomonadota bacterium | reverse complement strand
GCCGCGAACGCCGAGCAGATAGCGCAGCAACATCACGCCGTCGCTCGCGGGCCCGTACCGTGTCGAGGCATCGCTGTTGTCAATATTGAGCGCGTGCGCCGGCGCAACCGGTACTAACGTCAAACGAGGCGACGCTGCCGGATGGTCAGCGTCTCCCGACTGCGACACCCGAATCCCGCACAGTCCCGCCGACGTCGGCGTCACCGCGCTCCCGCTCACCGAACAGGTCGTCGGGGTCCACGTGTCAAACGACACGCTGAGACCGCTGGTTGCGGTCGCTGCGAACGTCGTCGCGGGCGCGCCCGCCTGCATTGCCAACGGCGGAATGAAGGTCAGCGACTGGTTTGTCTGCACTGCAGCAGGCGTACTCGAGGATGCTGGCGTGCTGGAACCGAAACGCCCCGCTACATTACCGCCCCAACAAAGCAGTGCGCCGTCGGTGCCGACCGCGCAGGCATAGCCACTTCCGACAGCAACCGATTGCACCGAATTGCCCGGCGCTGCGACGGACACGGGAGTTGAACTAGAGAGCACCGAGCTGCCGTCTCCGAGCATGCCACCACTGTTCGCCCCCCAACATTTCACTGCGCCGCTGGTCATGACCGCACAGGTGGTTTGGAACCCCGCCGAGATGGACGCCACGCCGCTGCTGAGTCCCGACACCGCGACGATGCCAGTCTGCACCGCCGTATTGCCGACACCGAGTTGGCCGCGGTCGTTGCTGCCCCAGCATTTCGCTGCTCCGCCGGTCGTCACCGCGCATGTGTGAAAGCCGCCGGTGGAGATGTTCGCGATACCGCTTGTTAAGCCCGTTACGTCTGTCGGCGTGAGGATATCTGTCGTCGTGCCGACGCCACCTTGCCGCACACTGTTGTAGCCCCAGCACTTCGCACCGCCGCTTTGAATCGCGCAAGTGGTACTGAAGCCTGCTGTGATCGCCGTCACCGACGACGAGAGGCCAACCACATCAACCGGCACATTGCTGTTGACCTTATTCCCCGCGCCGAGCTGCGCATTGCCGCCATTGCCCCAGCACTTCACGGCACCAGTCGCCAACAACGCACAGGTGTGCGCCTGCCCCGCCGCGATCTGCGTCACACCGCTGGAGAGCCCTGTGACCGCGACCGCAGAAGTGCTCGACGTGTTGTTCCCGTTGCCGAGCTGCCCATAAAAATTACTTCCTGCGCATTCAACGCCACCGGCCAGCGTCAGCGCGCAGGCGTGGTATTCGCCTACGGTGACCGCCTTCCGATTTTCTGCCGCAATCGCAAATGGGTTCAGGAAGTTGTCCCCTGCGCAGCTCACCCGATTTCCGTTGCTATGCATGCAGGTGAATGAAGCGGAGCTACCAAGGCCGAGTGACTGCACGCCACTAGCGTGACTCAAAACATGCGACGGAGAAATCGCGTCCGTCGTTGTGCCGTTGCCTAACTGCCCGTACGCATTCCACCCCCAACACTTTGCGCCGCCACCTGCGGCAATCGCGCACGTGTGCCAGTCACCCGCAATCACCGATGCCTGCACGCCGCCAAGCGCGACGACATCAATTGGAAAATCTGAAATCGTTGAACCGATGCCGATGCCGAGCTGCCCGTACAGGCCGTGGCCCCAGCACTTGATGCCACCGGCGTTCATCACCGCACAAGAGTGAAACCGACCCGCCGCAATCGCTGTCGCACCGGAGGCTATTCCGTTCACATCCGTCGGCAAGAGGCGTTCGCTTTCGGTGCCGTCGCCCAGTTCGCCATTATCGTTCGCGCCCCAGCACTTGACGCCGCCATTGGCAAGCAGCGCGCATGAGTGGTTACCGCCCGCAGCGATGGCAGTCACACCCGAGGCAAGGCCTGCAACGTCAGTAACGCCTGGGCGCTCCACGGTGGAGCCGTCGCCAACTTGCCCGTGGCTATTCAGACCCCAACACTTCACGCCGCCGCGAACCGTCAATGCACACACATGCGACTCGCCGCCCGCAAGCGCAATGACGCCACCCTCTAAACCGAGGATTGGCACCGGTGTGCTGGAAGAGCTAGGACCGTAAAAACCACCCCAACACACCACGGCGGCGTTCGCCTTCAACGCACAGCTGTAAATCGAACCGGCGATGACAGACGCGACGCCGGACGAAAGCCCGCTTACCGCAACGGCGTTGAGTCGCTGCGTGTTGCTGCCGTCGCCCAATTGCCCGAGATCATTGGCTCCCCAACAGTTGACCGCTCCGCTGTCGAGCAATGCGCAGGCATGCTCGCGCCCGGCAGCGATCTTCGCCACTCCGCTGCCGAGCGTCGGCACATCGGTTGCGACGCTACGATCGACGAGCGTGCCATCACCCAGTTGGCCGCGAGCGTTGCGACCAAAACATCGAACACCCCCATTGGCCGTGAGCAAACAGGTGAATGCTTCACCGCCCGCCATTTGCGTGACCGGTGGGTCAAACTGGCTTGGTAACGCCAACGCGACAACCGCGTGCAGCACGAAGCTCACAATCGCGCACACACCCCAAAGCACCCGCATTGTCGTCACCACAATTTCTTCTCCCCTACTTCCAATGTCTATGTGCGCGATGTTGTCCGATGTTGTCTTATGCCACCGCGTCTTCCTCTACGCGTTAGTCCGACTTGACGTGCGCGACCTGGATGACTTTGCCCCACTTTTCCTGTTCTGCGCGCTGAAACGCCGCGAGCTTCTCTGGCGATCCGCCTACGGGGATTGCGCCGAGGTCAGTCAATCTTTTGGCGACCGCTGGTTTCTTCAGTGCAGCGTCCACTTCGGCGGATAAGCGATTGACGATCTCCGCTGGCGTGCCGGCGGGCGCGTAAAGCGCATACCAACTCGACGCCTCAAAGTCCTTCATGCCGAGCACTTCGCCAACGGTGGGCACGTCCGGATATTCCGTCAGCCGTTGCGATGTCGTCACCGCGAGCATCTTCAAGCGCCCACTCTTCACGAATGGCGTGCTAGTAAGCAAAGTGTCGAACATCAAGTGCACTTGCCCGGCGACGACATCAGCAATCGCCGGCCCGGAGCCTTTGTACGGCACATGGGCCATGGATGTGCCGGTTCGATACTTGAAATATTCGGGCACCAAGTGCGACGAGCCACCGTTTCCTGCCGACGCGAAATTAACCTTGCTTGGGTTTGCTTTGAGGTACGAAACCAATTCGGGAATGGTCTGCACTGGCAACACCTTGGTGTTTGCGACAACCGCGATTGGCACGGTCACGACCAGCGAAACAGGCGCGAAGTCTTTGTTCGCGTTGTACGGAATCTTTTCGTGCAAGCGCGGATTGATCGCCATCGTACCGATGCTC